>JBEKBO010000063.1:0-26038 GCA_050015355.1 Candidatus Korobacteraceae bacterium
CCGCTCAAAGCCAGTCATCATCGCCAATGTCCTCTGCCTCATCTTCTCAATCCACCTACTCGCTTGCACTTTAACCCGAGTAGCTGTGGAAAGCAGAGAACTTAATCAGAGTCTCCCTAGCAGACATCCTTAGAGCGTCGAAGGACGGCAAGGCAACTGTCACGCGGAGTGCAATTTATTCCGGGATTTCAAACTGACCCACTATCGGAGTGGGTACTGAAATCGTGTTCAGGCCTGATCCGCTCGAACGTGACCCGCTGACGAGTGCGGCTGACGTGCGCAACCTTCCAGCCTACGGACAGCCACGCGGATGCTTGACTGTGATCTGTGGCTCTCCACCATGCGTCGTATTCGTGCGCTGATGCCGGAAGCTTTGCCCCGATAATTCGTTCTACCTCAGCGAAAGCCATTTCCAGGACGGCGGTTTCCACTGGTCTCGACAACAGCAGATGAGCCAGCGGCAGGTACTTGCGCGTGCGTATCAGCGCTCCAACCATTTCGAACGGCGCGGGGGCAGTGGATAACCGATAACGAATCGGCGGCTCCTCAACTCCAGCCCCGCGCCTGTCCTTCGCAATGATCTCGATGCGGCTTACGCCCACAGTCGAAACATCAGTTTGAGACGGGGCAATCTTCGTGCCGTCGACATGCATTACGAACGCACGGATTCCATGCTCTAACGCATGAAGCTCGGCGAACTGCCGCAGGCTCAGTCCTCTTGTCGGAAGCCTGCCTTGACTTTGTCCATTGACGAGCACCTCGATGACTGACTCATCGGGTGATATTGCTCGCTCGACCATTCGCTGCACACTGAACAACGGTGCAGCAACAGTATCTGGTGGGGCTTCCATGCCCCACTCTGGTGTGCGCTCGGCAAACCGATATGCGTCGTCGTGATTGCCGACGTACAGCAGGGCAGGAGCCGTCTCCAACTCGCGCAAAATCACTCGGTACTGCTGATCCACTCGAAAGGAAAAGAGGCTGTCGCGATGCAACGACTCGTAATTGAGGCTTGGGTGGCGCGGATCACGCCGGAGGAAATTCAAAGCCTTCGCCAGTTTGGCTGCTATGTCTTTCGGAGCGCGGGCGAGCGCCTCCAGGAATGTGTCTGTCATGATGAAGACGCTTTTCATATCGGTGACGAATGTTACTGCATTGCGAAACAGCCGTCCACGCGCTCCGTTACAGAACACCAGCACGGTCGCTGAATCTGGATATGCCCTTAGCTTATGCCCGTCAGGTTTTTGTTCCGGTTCAGGTCTTGGACAGCCTTCGTGCCGGGCGGCAGGATGCGGACTCTGCCCGTCTTTTCGGTGAACTCGACCTGCCGTTTCACGTGCAAGTTGCGGATCGTGCGCCTGACGTATTTCGTGTCCCCGTACTCGACCCACTCGATCAGTTCATCGACGCCCGCGTCTGGGACGGACGACGCGACTAGTAGGAGAATTTGCTCGTGCAGCTTTAACTCAGGACGCAACACGCGCTTGATGCCGTCACTACCCGACAAAATCACAGGGAGCCGAATCTCGGCAGGCTTGTTCTAAAAGGGTGTGAATCCCGACATTTGCCGCGTGCGATGTGAGGTTTGCTGAAAACGGAACATAGCAGGGCCTAACGGCAAAAGAAAACAGAAAATACAGCCGTGCTGCATATGTTGTAAGCACGCTACTTCCGAAAAAGACGTCCAAGACGGGCGGACAGCTTACCCGGGCAGCTGGTCTCGCACTCCCACACCGTGATCACGCGCCAGCCGGCCTGCAGCAGCTGTTCGCGAACCTTTCTATCGCGCTGGACGTTCATGGCAAACTTATTGGACCAGAAAGCGACTCTCGATTTCGGTGTGTAGGCGAAACGGCAGTTCGCATGGCGGTGCCAGAAACAGCCGTTAACCAAAACCACGGTGTTCCAGCGGGGCAGGACGATGTCCGGTCTGCCTGGCAGATCAGCACAATGCAGTCGGAAGCGGAGGCCAAGGCGGTGCAGAAGCGAGCGCACAGCCAGCTCAGGGCGGGTATTCCGGGCAGTGATTCGAGCCATGTTCCAGCTGCGGTGCGCACGGCTGATGCGATCCATCACTCGACCCCGCTCAGAATTTCACTGACAGTGCCGGCGAGCTGCCGCGCCAGCAGCGGTGGTACAGCGTTTCCGACTTGCCGGTACTGGGACGTACGTGTGCCGGCAAAGAAGTAGTTGTCCGGGAAAGTCTGCAGCCGCGCCGCTTCGCGGACGGTACCGTAATGTTAATAACCCGAAAGACCCTGCAGACCAATTCGGCAGGTTTTTTAGATTTGCTGACGGAAAATCTATCAACAATGCTGCCGGGTTTCGCCCAAAAAGCAAGAAGGGCGAGATGACAGAAATAACGAAGTGTGCGTTTTGCCTGTTGGTGACGACATTCGGGAAGGTTGAATGGCCCGACCACCTAGATCGCGAACAAGGCATATTCACTTACTACGGAGACAATCGTCGCCCCGGCAGGTCCCTGCACGACACGCCTGTTGGAGGCAACCAACTTTTGCAGCATGTCTTTTCCTTGCTTCACACAGGTAAGCGTAACGAGATTCCTCCATTCTTGTGCTTTGAAAAGTACATCGGTGATGAAGGTACATTTATGCGGTTTCTCGGACTTGCTGTTCCTGGGGCGGACAAATTTTCGTCGCTGCAGGACCTTGTGGCAGTGTGGCGTGTAAAGGACAATAACCGTTTCCAGAATTATCGCGCCGTTTTCACTATTTTGCGCCAAGAATCCATCTCTCACGCATGGCTTGAGGATCTTGTTTCTAACATGGTTAGCACGGACTCGAAGCATTGTCCTACTTTATGGTCCGACTGGGTACGGAAGGGAACTTATGACGCACTCACCTGCGAGCGACAGGAACGTCCACGTACGAAGGCCGAGCAACTCCCGCATTCTGAAGAGGAGTGGAGCGTCCTTGAGACTGTTAGAACTGGATTGACGGACAGAGAATTCGAGTTTTTGACAGCCGAGTTAGTCCGAATCATGGATGACAGGTTTACGAGTTTGGAGGTCACGCCAGCCGTTCGAGATCACGGACGGGATGTTGTTGGCAGGTATCGAGTCGGCCACGATACCCATCATGTATCTCTGGACGTTTACGTAGAGGCAAAGCACTGGAAATGTGATCAATCTGTAGGGGTAAGACCTATGTCACGGCTACTGTCTCGCATCAAGCACCGCGACCTAGGCGTGTTCGTCACCACGTCATTTTTTGATATTCAGGTGCAAAACGAGCTTATTGAGGATCGACACCCGGTGCTGTTGATCGCGGGTGGGGATATAGCGAGGCTGCTTATCAGAGCTGAACTTGGCACGTCGGAAGGTGAAGTACGGCTTTCTGGCTGGTTAGACAAGATACGCAGTAGGGCGGGCCTTCAACAAGACAAGGCTGTAGCTGCCGCTGGTGCGACTGGAGCTGGGAAATAAGAATCGGGTCATGACTTACAGGAAAGCGGAGCTGGTATTTACCTGATAGACGAATCGTATTAGTCTCCCGGTCTCCCGATTAGTCTCCCGAAACTGCCGAATGACGTAACATCAGGTCATTTCGGAACGTTCAGGATGACTGTAAGTTGTTGATATTGCGTTGGGTAACGTGGGGCAGGAAAATTTCAAGACCGCCTGTTTCAACCGCTCACACCTTTGCCATAGGGTGGTGGGACGCCCGCAGGATTTTGCTGGAGTCCCTTAATCGTTTTCCAATGCGCTCTATCCGCGCTCTGTTTGTTGGATTATCACTGCTTTTTGTGGTCTTAGGTGTCATCCGCTGACCTAGACCGGACGCGAGAGAAGGTGCAAAACCCACACGGAACTCTGTTCTCCGTTCCGTGCCATTCGCGCTCTGTTTACGCCTTCCATGTCGCGCTAACCAGTGAATCCAGCCGATCTTGTCGCCCCTTAATCCATCGCGCATAGTGGCGCTCTGTTGTTGTGACGCTCCTATGTCCGAGCAGTTTTGAAACGTGCTCAAGTGGCATGCCCTTTTGCAGCATGTCCACGGCATACGTAGCGCGGAGCCGGTGGCTTACCATGTGATTGTGCCCATCACTGGACACACCCGCATCCTTAAACACTTTCGCGATCTGCTCGCCCATGTAACCGGCGTGCCTATATTCGGATGAGTCCGCCGTCTGCCGATTCCAGAAAACGTATACGGGGCTGCCGTTGAGCACTTTAAGCAATTCTTCCGCCAGTTCCTTCTTGATCGGAATGTATAGGGGCTCCCCGGTCTTCGTGCGTTCGCGGATGATTTTGTACATGTCTTTTTCTTTGTCAAAGCACAAGTCCGTGCGCTTCAGCGTGGACGCATCACGCACAGCTAAGCCGCTCCAGCGCATCAGCTCAATTAGTGTTCGCGTCTTGCCTGTGGCGGCCTTGAGAATTTCTTCGTATTCGGCGTCCGTTAGCGGCTCTGTGTCGGGCTCGTTGATTTTGATTTGCGAGAGTTTGGGTATGCGCTCAATCCATGCGGCGTTGTAGCAAAACCGGAGGAAGTGGTTTAAGTGCTTCTGGACTACGGCCCGGCTATATGACGATTTATAAACGGGCGTCCATGTGGCGCGGAGTGCAATCAGGTTGTCGATTGTGAGCGCCCGCTTAACAGTCATCAGCCCGCGCCGCTCCGAGAATTCGCAGAGCCGCCGTAGCTCGCGCCGATACATCGAAAGCACTTTCGGCTTGATACCCTGTGCTTCTTTGTTGGACTCAAATATGGAGATTGCTTCGGAGAGCAGCAAGCCTTCCTGTTTCGGCTCGGGGTCACGGCCCGCTAGCTGGTCCTCTAGCTCGCGTTTTTTCTCTTCTGCCCCAACCCATGAGCGCGAGCGGGCCGCCTTGCGGAACTGCTTGCCGTTTTGACTCCAGCGGAGGTGCTTGCGGCAGTTACAGCGCTTGCAAAATTCATCCCCGGCGTACTTGCAGTCCTTATTATGTCGGACGAAAATCGTAATGAGTGGCGCTTCCATGAGTGGCCGTCCTTTTCAGCAATTCACGGTAGCACAAAACTAGCACAAAACTCTAACAATATTTTGTAAGTGATTGATAAATATGACACGAAAAGACGCTTGGGAATTGCTAACTGAGTTCACCCAGTCTGAAAGTTTGCGGAAACATGCATTGGCGGTCGAGAGCTGCATGCGCGCCTATGCCCGCAAGTTTGGCGAAAACGAAGAGACATGGGCCATCACGGGGCTGCTCCACGACTTCGACTACGAACGGCACCCGACCCCGGAAGAGCACCCGTTTGTGGGCGAAAAAATTCTGGCCGAACGCGGCTACCCGGAGGAGATCCGCCGCGCCATTCTCTCCCATGCGCAGTACAGCGGCGTGCCGCGGCAGTCGAAGATGGAAAAGACGCTGTTTGCCTGCGATGAACTGGCAGGCTTTATAACCGCCTGCGCCATGGTTAAGCCGAGCAAGTCGCTAGCCGAAGTCGAAGCCAAGAGTGTAAGGAAGAAGATGAAGGACAAGGCCTTTGCGCGCGCCGTCAGCCGCAGCGACATTACAGAGGGCGCCGCCGAGCTGGGCATCGAGCTCGAGGAGCACATCGCCTTTTGCGTTGACGCCATGCGAAGCGTGGCCGGCGAACTTGGCCTGGCTGGCTCATAGGATAGTTCCACCCCGACACGCGCAACCACGGCGCGTGTCGGAGACCCCAGCGGGAGGCATTCGGTGAACTCGTCGAGCGTAAGCATTCGTGCCAGCGAAGACCGCGACGTGCCCGCGATCACTGCCATCTACCACCATCACGTACTGCATTCGCCGGCGACATTCGAATTGGAGCCTCCCGGCGTCGAAGAGATGATGGCTCGGCGCACACGCCTTTTGGAGAAAGGATTTCCCTACCTGGTGGCGGAGCGGGATGGTGAGGTGATTGGTTATGCCTACGCAGGGCCTTACCGGACCCGGCCTGCCTACCGGTTTACGGTGGAGAACTCGGTTTACGTTCGTCCCGGCAACCTTAGGCAAGGAGTCGGTCAATTGCTGATGGCGGCATTGCTTGCCGAATGCGCACAAAGGGGATTCCGCCAGGTAATTGCCGTGATTGGCGATTCCGCCAACCAGGCTTCCATACGCTTGCACGAGAGACTTGGCTTTTCTCTGGTGGGCATTCTCCGGAGCGTTGGGTTCAAGTTCGACTGCTGGTACGACAGCGTCCTGATGCAACGGAAACTCGACGGAGACGATCGGCAGGTTTTGTGCAGGACAAACCCACAATAACCCGCACTGGCGCACGGCGTGTGCTGGGAACGGCGAGGACGTTTCGTTCTTCGTGCTTGACTTTCGTGCCATGAGAAATTCAAATTCACGCGACATCCGGTGTTCATCTGGTCGTAACGGCAAGGAGATAAAAATGAAAGACTCATTTGAACAGAGAACCAAAGACCACGGCGATCAGCCGGCGTCTGGACGAGGCATCGTAGAGATCAACAGGAGAACATTCCTGGCCTCCGGCGCCGCTGCTGCCGCGGTGGTGGCGTTGAATCCGCTTGCGATGGCTGAGTGGGCGCCCAGTGAGCGGTATCCCGAACCGAACGTGCTGGTCATTGACCCCAGCTTCGCGAAATACAAGGTGTTCAATTCCGGCATCGAACGCCTTGCTACGGGAATGCGCTGGTGCGAAGGGCCAACGTACTTCCCGGCCGGGCGTTACCTGCTTTGGAGCGACATCCCCAACGACCGGGTTATGAAATGGGAGGAGGAAACCGGTGCGGTAAGCGTTTTCCGCAAGCCCTCCAACAAGGCGAACGGCACAACGCGCGATCGCCAGGGACGATACGTCGTTTGCGAGCATGAATCCCGTCGCGTGACCCGGACCGAGTACGACGGCACGATTACCGTGCTGATGGACAGCTTCGAGGGCAAGCGCCTCAATTCGCCCAATGACATTGTCGTTAAATCCGATGACTCAATCTGGTTTACCGACCCGCCGTTCGGTACCTTCAACTGGTACGAAGGCACGGTGGCCAAGCCGGAGTTGCCGTTCAACGTTTACCGCATCGACGGAAAAACCGGAAAGGCCACGGTCGCAACCGGCGATATCAAAGGACCGAACGGACTGGCCTTCTCGCCGGACGAATCGAAGCTGTATATCTGCGAGAACATGGTTTCGCCGCGCCTGATCCGCGTGTTCGACGTGGTTGACAATGGCACGAAGCTGGCCAACAACCGGGTGTACCTGGATGCCGGGCCCGGAACGATCGATGGCATGAGGGTCGACGTCGACGGCAATCTGTGGTGCGGCTGGGGAATGGGCAGCGAAGAGCTCGACGGCGTGAGCATTTTTTCGCCGCAAGGCAAACTGATCGGGCACATCAAGTTGCCTGAGCGGTGCGCCAACCTCTGTTTCGGCGGTCTGAAGCGGAATCGCCTGTTCATGGCTGCCGCCCACTCACTCTACTCGGTGTACGTGAACACGCAGGGCGCGCTCGGGGGCTAGACGTCCGGCGTTGCATTTCGAAGACCCCATCTTTTGCGCCATCGGGGGCGAAGGATGGGGTTTTCTGTTGTGACCCGGCATGCACGTGGGCGTAGATATTCCGCCACGCGCAATCACGGAGCGTGCCGGGGCGTCCCCAACCCCAACAAGCCAGCAGCGGGCTTGTCGGGGACCACGGCCCCCACCCCAACAAGCGGGCTTGTGGGGGAGCGACGCCAAAAATGTGAGTCTTGGAAGTGGGAAAGTTGGTACACTACTCCCGCCATCTGGCCGCCATCGGAAGACTATCCCGCGACCGTAGCCTAAGTTTGTCTGGGTCGGCGCCGTGGATTATTTTGCATTCACGTGCATTCACAGTGTCCCGAAAGGATAAAGAGCATGGATAAGAGCAGTGTCGGCGTGTTGGGAGCCGGCCTCATGGGCGCGGGCATTGCCGAAGTGACGGCCCGAGGGGGATATAGCGTGCTGCTGGTGGATGTCAGTGGCAAGGCTCTGGAAAAAGCCAAAGTCCGCATCAAAGCCAGTCTCGACAAGTCAGTGGAAAAGGGCCAGCTTCAGGCTTCCGCCGCGCAGGATGTATCCTCCCGTATCCGGAGCAGCGAATCGTACGACGAACTGGCATCGGCGGAGTTCATCGTCGAAGCCGTCTACGAGAATATGCCGGTCAAGAAAGAGGCTTTCAAGAAGCTGGACGCCATCGCCAGGCCGGGGGTCATACTGGCGAGCAATACCTCGGCGTTGTCGATCACCGAGATTGCTTCTGTCACCAAACGGCCAGAGAAAGTCATTGGTCTGCATTTTTTCTATCCGGTCCCCAGGATGAAGCTGGTAGAGATGATTCGTGGCCTTGCGACCTCCGACGAGAGCTACAACGAATGCCGGGCTTACGTCGAAAAGATCGGCAAAACGCCGGTTCTTGCCAATGATTATCCGGGTTTTATCGTCAACCGGCTGCTGCTGCCTATGATGAACGAGGCCGTATTCCTGGTGATGGAAGGCGCGAAGCCGGAGGATGTCGATGCCGCCATGAAGTTGGGGTGCAATCATCCGATGGGGCCGTTGGAGCTGTTGGATTTTGTTGGCCTTGACGTTGCGCTTGCCACCATAACCGGCATTTACGAAAACATGCGTGATTCGAAGTACCGCCCCTGTCCGCTGTTCGTCAAGATGGTCGAGGCGGGTTGGCTGGGCCGCAAGAGCGGCCGCGGTTTCTACAACTATTCCGAGAAGAAATAGAGAATCAATCTACGAGAGGCAACAGAATGAAAAACCGAGTTTTGTGGTCAGTAGTGCTCATGATGCTACTCACCTTCCTTGGGTTAGCATTGATCGCTTGCCAGGGTGGCGGAGAAAAGGAAATCAGAATTGCTGACATGGATTGCCTGTCCGGCAGCAACGCCGATGCCGGCATACAGGATCTGAACGGGTCGCAGCTTGCCGTGGACGACATCAACGCCGCCGGCGGCATCAAGGCGCTCGGTGGCGCCAAGCTCAAGCTGGTGGCGGTCGATATGACGAGCGATCCTAAGAACGCCGCCTCCACCGCCGAGCGTACTTTCAGCACCGAAAAAGTGGTTGCCGCCAAGTGCCCCGGCATCAGCGGAATTGCTTTGCCGATGCTGCCGATCGCGGAGAAGGCGCAGATTCCGGTCATCTGCAATTCGATCAATGACCAGATCTCCGGTCAGGGTTATAAGTACACCTTCCAGATTGCGCCCCACGGGAGCCAGTTCGGCAACACCCAGGTCCAGTTCCTGAAATGGTTGAATGACAAATACAAGCTGGGGATTAAGGACGTTGCCGTGGTCTACGAAAACTCCGGATACGGGGTTTCGACGGCGGGCGGCGTTAAGGACTTTGTGACTCAAGGTGGATTCAACCTGGTGCTTTACGAGTCGTATCCGCACGGATTCACCGACGCCTCGTCACTGGTAACAAAGGTTAAGGCGTCGAAGGCGCAGGCGCTGTTCCCGGTTGCTTACACCACGGACGCGAAGCTGATCACCAGCACCATGAATCAGATGAATGTGCACCCGGTCATCGTCGGCGGTGGCGCGGGCTTCATCTGGCCGGCGTTCTTTACCGAAATGGGAGCCGCGGCCAACGGCTTTGTCTCGGTTGCTTCCTGGAACTGGGATTCGAAAAGCATCTCCTCCGTACCGGAGCTGGCGGCGATCACCGACCGTTACCAAAAGAGGTTTGGGGTATTCATGGGCGAGCATGCCGGGCCCAGCTACGCGGCCGTTCGCATGATTGCCCAGGCGATGGAGGCGACCAAGTCGAGCGACAGCAAGAAGATTCGCGACTACCTGGCCGCTTTCAACGACAGCGGCCCGGTTGGCGGCTTCATGCAGCCTGGGACGATAAAGATTGACAGCACCGGCTTCAACGGTGTCGTTCATCCGATCATGATCCAGTGGCAGGATAACCAGCCGCGGACCATTTACCCTGAGGCTGATGCAACGCGCAGCTATCAGCCCCCTAAAAAATGAGAGCAAGTTGCATCCGGGGTGCCGCTCAGACACCCCCTTTTCTTAAGCCGGAGGAGATAGGATAGTGAATCCTACTATCTTTGTGCAAACGACTCTCAACGGGTTGATGGTGGGCGGCGTCTACGCCCTGGTCGCCGTAGGGCTGACGCTGATCTTCGGGGTGATGAAGATCGTCAACTTTGCCCAGGGAGAGTTCGTGATGCTGGGCATGTATGTCAGTTGGATGCTGGCAACATTTGCCCGTATTAGTCCCTATCCCGGATTGCTGATCGTCGGGGCTGTCATGTACGCGCTCGGCTATCTGGTATTCAAGTTTCTCATTATCCGGGTAATTGGCAAACCCGACGAAGCCTTCATCCTGCTGACTCTCGGTTTGTCCATCGTTTTGCAGAACCTGGTCCTGGTCATCTTTGGCGCCGAATATTTTTCGGTTGACACACCCATCAAAGATAAGGCGTTCCACATGGCCGGTCTCAGCCTGTCCGTGCCACGCTTGATTGCCTTTGTGGTGGCGCTGCTGATGGTTACGGCGCTGACGATTATGCTCAACAAGACCGACCTGGGACGCGCCATGCGGGCGACCTCCGAGAGCCGTGAGGTCGCGACCCTGCTCGGCATCAATCCGACCAAGTGTTTCACGATTGCGTTCGCCATCGGTATTGTTCTGGCGGGCATCGCCGGCGTGTTGTTGACGCCGATGTTCTATGTGTTTCCCGGCGTGGGCACGCTTTTTAACCTTACGGCCTTTGTGGTGGTAGTGCTTGGCGGAATGGGATCGGTACCCGGCGCATTGCTGGGCGGGTTGATCATCGGCGTCGTCGAGGCTCTCAGCAGCACTTATATTTCGCTGGACTTGGCGCAATTGTTTACCTTCCTGATTTTCCTCGCCGTGCTCTTCTTGCGTCCAAGCGGATTGTTCGGAGAAGCTGCGAAATGAACCCCAAGGCGGCAAAATTCGTTCTGCCGGCACTTATCGTGGTGGTGCTCGCCATTCCGCTTTTCGTAACTGTTCCCTACTACCTGCACATCATGTTCATGATCTTTCTGCTTGCCACCATGGGGCTGGGATGGAACCTGATAGGCGGTTATGGCGCGCAGCTCTCGCTCGGTCATTCCGTGTTCTTCGCCATCGGCGCCTACACTGCGGTGTTGTTCGTTGTCTATAAGAGATTAACGCCGCTGGTGGGCGGAGTGATCGGCATGGCGCTGGCGGTGGTGGCAGCGGTCATCATAGGCCTGCCTTGCTTCCGCTTGCGCGGACCTTACTTTGCGCTGGCCACCATCGCTTCTGGCGAGATCACGCGCACGCTGCTGCTGCACTTCAAGGACTTCACTGCGGGCGCCAACGGCGTGCCAATTCCCTTCCATGGCAATGACCCGCTGTTTTTGCAATTCTCGTCCAAGGCTGAATACTACTACCTGGCGCTGCTTCTGCTAGCCGTGGTTTTCATGATTGTGCGCACGATGGAGCGCGCGAAGATAGGCCGCTATCTGGCGGCGGTGCGGGAGGATCAGGACGCCGCCGAGTCTCTCGGCGTCAAGACCGCCTGGGTCAAGATGGCAGCTTTTATGCTCAGTGCGGTGATCGTGGCTGCCTGCGGAGTTCTCTACGCGTTTACGGTCGGCTACATCGATCCCGACAGCGTTGCCAGCGTCGACCTGTCAATTCAAATCGCGGTAGTGGTGATCGTCGGCGGAATTGGAACGCTGTGGGGACCAATCCTGGGAGCGGCAGTGATTGTGCTGCTGACGGAGTTGACCAACATGTATCTCGGCGCGGTGAGAGGCGGAGCCAGTTTGGTGCTCTATGGGATTCTTCTCATCGTGGTCATCCTCGTGAAACCGAATGGTCTGATTTCCCTGTTTGACAGATTCTGGCCCAAGAAGCAGGTTGCTCATGGAACCACTGCTTAAGGTTACCAACCTCAAGAAGTCTTTTGGCGGCGTGCATGCGCTCAAGGACGTTTCCCTGGACCTCGATCGGGGCGAGATTCTCGGTTTGATCGGGCCCAACGGCTCGGGCAAATCGACGTTCGTCAACGCGATTGCCGGCCTCTACAGACCTGACGGCGGCAATGTGCTGTTGGAGGGCGTCGATGTGACCGCGCAGGCGCCACCGGCGATGGCTCGCCACGGAGTTGCCAGGACATTCCAATCGTCGCGGCCTTTCCTGAACCTGAGCGTGCTTGAGAACGTGACCATAGCGGCGTTGCTCCACACCAGCCGTACGGTAGAGGCGGAGACGGTCGCTTTGCAATGCATCGAGATGACCGGCCTGAAGAGTTCCATGCACCTTAAGAGCGCGAGCCTGCCGGTGGAAAAAAGAAAGCGTCTGGATTTGTGCCGGGCGCTGGCACTGAAGCCTAAGCTCATCATGCTGGATGAATGCCTGGCCGGCCTCAACCCTCACGAAATGGAGGAGGGCCTGGAATTGGTGCGCGAAATCAATCGCAGCGGAATCAGCGTCATCTTTATCGAGCATGTGATGAGAGCGGTGGTGGCGCTTTGCCACCGGCTGGTGGTGTTGAATCAGGGCGAACTGCTCGCCGAGGGAGCCCCGGAAGCAGTCATGGCCAATGAAAAGGTGATTACAGCCTACCTGGGCGAGGGCTACAAACGTGCTTGAGATCAAGGAAATCATAACCGGCTACGGAGATATGAAGGTGCTGGACGGGGTGTCGTTGACGGTCGGCAGCGGCGAGGCGGTATCGCTGGTCGGCTCCAACGGCGCCGGCAAAACCACCCTGCTGCGGGCCATCTCAGGACTGATTCCGGTTTGGTCGGGCAGTATCGTGTTCGACGGCAAGGAGCTTACGAAGGTTCCGGCGCACACGCTGCCTGGGTTGGGGATCGCCCACATTCCGCAGGGCAGAGGAGTGCTCAGCCAACTGACGGTCGAGGACAATCTGATACTGGGCGCGTATACCCCCTCGGCCAAACCGCAACGCGCCGCCACGCTGGAGAAAGTCTATGGGCTGTTTCCCATGCTGAGGGAGAAAAAGGAACACCTTGGCGGGTCGCTCAGCGGCGGACAGCAGCAGATGTTGGCCATTGCGCGGGCCTTGATGAGTCATCCCAAACTGCTGATTCTCGACGAGCCATCGCTCGGACTCGCTCCGATCGTTGTGGCGAGCGTTTTCAAGATCATCAAGGAGATCTCGATCGAGGGTGTCTCGATTCTGCTGATCGAGCAGAATCTGGTGGAGGCGCTGGCGGTATCCAGCCGCGGCTATGTGCTCGAAACCGGCCGGGTAGTGCTGGAAGGTCCCAGCGAAGAGCTCGCGGTCAACCAAGAGGTTCGCGCCGCATACCTCGGGATCTGATGTATTGGTGTAGTGTCCCCGAAGGTTTAGGTAGTACAAGCGGACGCTTTCTAATCTCTGTGGCCGCTCGCAATCCGGGAAGCGAGCTAAGTTTTAGAGATAAACCTGCACTGGTAAACTTATGATAATAAATGTCTTATCATATGTTTCCATGCTAGAGTCAGTGTGTTGATTCTAGCATGAGTAGCCTGTATACTCACATGCCATGCAGGTTATTTCATCGGAAGACATCCTTGAGCGAGTTCGGAGCGAGAATCCCTGGTGGGAAAGCGATCGCGCCACCAGTGAAGCCCATCGGAAGATGAAGCGCCGCCCGTACTTTGATCTCTTCTACCCGTTGCTGACGCAGTCGGTGCGCCGGGCCATCGTTTTGATGGGACCTAGGCGCGTCGGCAAGACAGTGATGATTTATCACGCAGTCCAAAAGCTCATCGACGATGGCATTCCACCTCAAGCAATTTGCTATTTTTCCGTGGATCACCCCATCTACAACGGACTCAGCCTGGAAAAGCTGCTTGAATATTATGGACAGGCTAGTGGGGTGAATTACAAATTAGACGATGTTTTTGTCTTCTTTGATGAGATCCAATACCTGCGCAATTGGGAGATTCATCTCAAATCTGCGGTTGATACCTACTCTAAAATCAAATTCATAGCCTCCAGCTCTGCTGCTGCGGCATTGCGGCTGAAGAGTACAGAATCAGGAGCCGGACGTTTTACCGATTTTTTGCTCCCCCCTCTTACTTTTCACGAGTACTTGTATCTTTTGGATAAGACAAACCTCGTTGAAGAGCTGCCACCGAAGGAGCACCGTAAAGGCGAGACCACATTTTTCGAAACGAAGAACATTGAAGAACTGAATGAACGATTCATTTCCTACCTGAATTTTGGAGGCTATCCAGAAGTGATCCTGTCTCCTACTATTCAGGCTGATCCAGCCCGGTTCATAAAGAGCGACATTATAGATAAAGTGCTGTTACGGGATTTGCCCAGCCTCTATGGTATTAGCGAGATTCAAGAGCTAAATTACCTGTTCACGACGTTGGCTTTCAATACCGCGAATGAGATTTCTCTCGGGGAATTATCGGTAAACTCTGGCGTGGCAAAGAATACAATCAAAAGATATATCGAGTATCTTGAAGCCGCATTTTTGATAAAGATTGTGCACCGCGTAGACCATAATGCAAAGAGATTCCGCAGGGCCAATTTTTTCAAGATTTACCTGACGAATCCCTCGATGCGCGCCGCCCTTCTCTCGCCGATAAAGAAAGATGATAGCGCGGTCGGATCACTCACCGAGACAGCAGTTTTTTCTCAGTGGTTCCATAGCACTAATGTAAATCTCTATTACGCCCGATGGCAAGACGGCGAAGTGGACATCGTAAACCTAAATCAGCAAAGGCAAAAGCCGCTATGGGCGGTCGAAGTGAAATGGTCGGATCGTTACTGTGACCATCCCGACGAGTTGAAAAGCCTCGTTAGTTTTTGTAACGCCAATGGTCTAAAAAACACTTTGGTTACCTCGATGACGCGGAATATTTTTTGTGAGCAAGATGGTGTGAAAATAGAATTTGTCCCCGCGAGTCTGTACTGCTATACGGTTGGACACAACTTAGTCCGTCGCAAGTTCCAGGACGAGCCGCTGCGAGCGAAAATTGCCTCAGATGAGGCGGAGTCCGAGGGGTGATTCCATGTTCGCGGCCGCGCTGCGGATGGCAAAATTGCCGATGGTTGTGCTTCCGCCTCACCCAAGCGAGGAGCCAACCAGGCTGAACAGCAGTACGGCGAGCACGAACAAGGTAATGCAAACGTAGAGCTTGTCTTTTTCAAACGCGAATGCCACGGCCGAAAAGACGACTCGCGCCACAGGCGTGGCGATCAGCAGCAGTACTCCCAGTTGAATGATGGCGCGCCCGCGGAATTGGCGGCAGCCGGCAAGGATGCCTTCGACGGTACTGAGCTGGACGGTTTCGCCATGGAAGCTCTTGTAATCGGGCAGTGGCGCTCCCCCATTCCGAATCAGGTAGATGACCGCCCCGAAGAACACGACGGCGCCAGCGATCATAACTCCCAGCCGAAGCAGGATGCCAATAATCAATTCCATCCGCCGGTCGCCCCACTCGTGTACGTTCATAATGTTCCTCTGATTCCGTTGATGATCATTTCAATCCCAAGCGCGACGATCACCAAGCTGAAAACAAGACGCAGCGATTTTGTTTTCGCTTTTACCAGGAGCTTCGCCCCGGTGAGCGAACCGGCAAGCACCCCCAGCATCACCGGCATCGCCAATCCGGGATCGATATAGCCGCGGCTGAGATACAGCCCCGCGCTTGCCGCCGCCGTCACGCCGATCATGAAGTTGCTGGTGGTGGTCGAAACCTTGAACGGGATGCGCATGGCCTGATCCATGGCAAGCACCTTCACGGCGCCCGAGCCAATACCGAGCAAGCCCGACAGCGTGCCCGCCGTAAACATAAGGCTGAATCCAGCCGGCACATTGCACACGCAGTACGACCGTGGCCCATTGGGGGTCGGATAGCTTCCGCTCAAGCGTAGTTTTTCCGACAGCGAGCCGCATTCCTCCGCCGTCGGTTGCTCGCGTTGTTTCCTGCTGGAGAGATAAGCCGAGACAAGCAGCACCACGCCAAAGATCACCGCGATTGCCCGGGCGGATACCATGGTGGCGATCATGGCGCCGAGAATCGCACCCACGGTGGTCGCAATCTCCAGGAACATACCGATGCGAATGTTGGAGTAGCCTTCACGAACGTAAGCGGCTGCCGCACCGGAAGAGGTGGCGATCACCGAGATGAGCGAGGCGCCAATCGCATAACGAATGTCTACCCCAAAGGCCATTGTGAGCAGAGGGACGAGAACAACTCCGCCGCCCAAGCCGGTCAGAGCTCCCACCAATCCAGCCATAAAAGACGACACAGCGACCAGCACTGTGAAAACAAGAATCGTCATTTGGTTTCGAAACCTTCGCCGCCTCGCGACAAGTGCAGACAAGTGAAAGAGAATTATAGCGTTCCGTGATGTTGGCGTGGAGAGCGGAGCATTTCCGAGACTGATATAACCTGAATCATCCACCGCCGAACCGCCCCGACTCTATACGGGCACGGCTGTTGCGGTTGTGCTGAAGGCGGCCTCTCCTTTCGTGGAGCCGTTCCGCTGCTTGTGACTTTCGTAACTCTCGCACTTAGCTTTTTTCGGCATACTCATCCGAAACTGCCAAAGACTCTCAGTGTTTGACTCTGCGAGGGCTTTACCAGAAGTTTACAGGAACTTTACTTTCCGGGCCCCACGCCAAACTGACGAACAAAATTGAGAGGGCAACGGACTATGAGGCGGTCGACCATTTTCTTGCTATGTACAATGTTGTCGGTATTGCTGCTGCTGATGGCATGCAGCGGAAGTTCCAGCACTGTCACATCTTCACAATCGGGCACTGTGAACCTGATGGTGAGCGACGCCTCGACAGAAGATTGGGCAGTCATCGGCGTGAAGGTGCTGAGCATTACCCTGACCCCGCAGGGCGGTGGGAGTCCGGTAACGGTCTATACTGCTCCGACGCCGGCGCCCATCGTCAATCTGGTGCAGTTGGATCAGGTCTCAGAGATACTTGGCAATGCGTCGATACCGGCGGGGGCCTACACCAGTGCCACCCTTACCATCAGCACCAATTCCAGCGACGTTGTCCTGACTCCTTCGAACAATCCGGAAACGGGATTCGCCGGTACGGCCGGAGTGCAGATTCCGTCAGGCCAAATCCAGGTGCAACCCAAGGGCAGCACGACCGTGAACGTGCCCGTGAACTTTGTTTCACCACTCGTGATTACGGGCGGCCAGAGCAGCGCCCTGGATCTCGAGTTTGACCTTTCTCATCCCGCGTTCATCGTCTCTTATACGCCTGTGAGCGGAACCATCCTTTGGTCCGTGAACTTCAACCCCGCGCTGCGCCATCATCCGATCCGCGACATCACCAGCTTGGTGCTGCGCCACATGTACGGAAGCTTCACCTCGGTGTCGTCCGACAACTCGTCCATCACCATTACGAAGGTTTATCCGACTGAACCGGTGGTCTCGCCGGAAACCGCCGTCGCGACCGACCAGAGTTTGCAGATTCTAGCCGACAACAGCTCAAATGGAACCTACTTCTACGACCTCGATGCCAAGACCAGCATCGTGATCAAGGACTTCTCAACTGTGGCAGCGGGTCTGAAGAACAGGTATGTCCGGGTCGCTGCGCGCTATCAGCAAAACGGCACGCTGGTGGCGACGCGCATCTGGGCCGGCGCAGCCTTCAATACCGTCTGGATCAATCCTGAAGGCCACGTTCTGAACGTCGATACGACCCACAATACCATCACGGTGGAGAGTGAAACGCCGCAAAATCCGATCACTATGACTGTGGGCCCAAGTACACAGTTCTTCTTTGGCGGCACACTGATCGGGACGGGGCCGAGCTTTCTGTCTAATTTGGCTCGCGGCTTCAAGGTCGACATCGGTGCGGACCTGACAACGCCCTCGTTGGCTGATTTCGTCGACATCCAGATCGCCAGGTACGACGGAGCAATCCAAGCGGGTGCGACGACTACGAGCTTCACTTATGTTCGCGACTTCGCCAACGTGGCCGATGATTACACGCAAGCTCTAGGGTACATCGCCAACACCACGGCGAACGGACTCGATGGAAGTGGTAATCCCGTTAGCGGCTTCAAGTGGTGGTATTTCGCTCACCCGACGGGGACGATGGATTCGCTGAATAATAGCTCCAATCCGATACAGGATTTTGTCACCACGGTCGTCGGAACGGTGAACTACGGCGGCACGCTGGGCACACAGCGGGTGGCGGGCCAGAGCTATGCCAGTTGGGGCACGAACGCGTGGCTGGCTAATTGGACCGTGCTGTTGCCTACGCCGGCGCCGCTTTCCACGGTGACCACCCCGGCAAGCACGTCAGGCAGTTTAGTGACATTCGGCATGACCCCGGTTGCTCCCGGAAGTTCCGCAGTTACTGTGAACATGAGCAGCCAGTCACAGAATGCCACGCTGGTCTATCAGGTGGACAGGAAGGGCGGCGTTATCGCCATTACCTCGCAGGATATTACGCAACCGAGCGTGCTCAATACCGTCATGGCAAATCTGAACAGCGGCGCTCTTGTAAAGGTATACGGGGTGCCGCAGTTGGCCGATTTGCAGGCGTACGTGCTGTTCTACTACACGTTTGACACGGCACAGAATGCGCCGTCGAACTAAGGCTTAAGGTTTTTTCGAGATCGCCGCCCTTCGCGGGGCGGCGTTTTTTTGGGGTGCGCAGGCGAAGGTCGCGTACCACATCCTGATTTTTAGCCAGCGGCTCTGATTTGACTCTTTGATTAACAGCGAACGGCCCTTTAAATGCGTAATGAGGCAGTGTTTTTGCTGGCTCCGTAAGGTTCTCCATCCGGAGCGGCTCAACCTTCATTCGCAGCCGTTCGATGTCAATAGAGGCACGTCAGATAATCATTTCTTGTCGAAATCGCGGAGGATTGGTAGGCTGCCGGTAGCAGATGTAAATCTGCATTCCAAACAACAATAACTCCGCTCCGCACCGTGAGGCCAGAAAAAGTCACACAATGCGGGGCTTTTTTACGTTTGCGCCAGTTACTATGAAGGCAAACGAAAGCAAACATTCGTGAGCAAACCCAATCCGATTATCGCCATCCATGGGGGAGCAGGAGCCATTGCCCGCTCCGAGATAACAGCCGAACAGGAGCGAGACTATCTGGAAGCACTGCATGCTATTGTGCTCGCCGGCCAGAAGTTGCTCGCCGAGGGAGCGAGCGCGCTCGACACGGTCACGGAGACCGTTTGTCTGTTCGAAGATTGTCCTTTGTTTAACGCGGGCAAGGGAGCCGTCTTTACCGCCGCCGGGACGCACGAATTAGACGCCTCGCTGATGGATGGCAAGACGCTGGCAGCCGGCGCCGTGGCTTGCGTCCGACGGCTGCCGAATCCGGTGCTGGCGGCGCGGGCCGTCATGGAGCACAGCGGTCACGTGCTGATGGCGGGCGAGGCCGCCGAAGCGTTCGCGCACGCTCTGGGCTTGCCGCTGGTCGAGCCGGAATACTTCTACACAGAGTTTCGTTACCGGCAATGGCAGCGCGCCCGCGGCGGCTCCGGTACCCTGCTCGATCACGATGCCCAAACAGATCCGAGGCTGACGCCGCGCGGGTTGGATTCGGGAAAATATGGCACGGTCGGCGCGGTTGCGCTCGATGCGGAAGGCAATCTGGCCGCGGCCACGTCCACCGGCGGCATGACCAACAAGCGGGAGGGACGGGTTGGAGATTCTCCGATCATCGGTGCAGGCTGCTACGCAAACAACCGCACCGCAGCCGTCTCCGGGACGGGCATGGGCGAGATGTTCATGCGCGCGGTGGTGGCTTATGATGTGTCGGCGCAGATGGAGTACGGCGGAAAAACGCTGCAGCAAGCCGCCGAGCACGTGGTGTTTGAGAGGCTGCCGCGCATCGGAGGGCGCGGGGGATTGATAGCCGTCGATCATCTCGGGAACGTTGCCATGCCGTTCAACACCGAAGGCATGTACAGAGGTTTCGCGCGCGTCGGGCAGACCCCGGAAACAGCCATCTACGGCAACGAATAAGCGGCACAAAAGCCCAGGAATGGGTGGGACTGATATTATCGCGGTACAAGTGGACCTGTGATAGACATGACACAGAGTTCATCGCGCGCTTCATCGACGAGGACGCCAGGGGGCCGGGATTGAACAGTGCGGAGACCGCTGCGTCGGCCAGGATTCTCGACGTACAGCAATTGACGGTGCACTTTACGACCTCGGAACGTAAGGTCGAGGCGGTGCGCAATCTCTGCCTGCACGTTGACCGCGGCGAAACGCTCGCGATTGTTGGTGAATCCGGTTCGGGCAAGTCGGTCTCGGCTTTGGCCATCATGCGGCTGGTTGAGCACGGCGGCGGGCGCATCATCGGCGGCCAGATGCAATTCCATCGGCGCGACGGCCGCGTGCTGGACCTGGCACAGGCCACGCAATCCGCCATGCGCGAGCTGCGCGGCGCGGACCTGGCAATGATCTTCCAGGAGCCAATGACGTCGCTGAACCCCGTCTTTTCCGTCGGCGAACAGATTGCCGAATCGATTCGGCTGCACCAGGGCAAGGACGGGGCGGAAGCGCGTGCGGAGTCCCTGCGCATGCTCGAACTGGTCCGCATCCCCGAATCGCGGCGAGTGCTTGGCCGCTTTCCGCATCAGCTCTCCGGCGGCATGCGGCAGCGCGTGATGATCGCCATGGCACTCTCCTGCCGGCCGTCTCTGCTGATCGCGGACGAGCCCACGACGGCGCTGGACGTGACCATCCAGGCACAGATTCTGCAACTCATCCGCGAATTGCAGCGCGAGATGAACATGGGCGTGATCTTCATCACGCACGATATGGGCGTGGTGGCCGAGATTGCGGACCGCGTGCTGGTGATGTACGCCGGCGAGCGAGTCGAAGAAGGATCGTCGGACCAGATCTTCGCCGAACCGCGCCATCCTTATACGCGGTCGCTGCTGTCGGCGGTTCCGCGGTTGGGCGCGATGCGGGGGACAGATGCTCCGGCCAGGTTTCCGCTGTTGGCGCCGAACGACGCACCGCCGGCGGAATCCGAGATAAACACATCTTCTTCGAGCGCCCGGAGGGCTCCGGACGAAGTCTCCATCGATAACCCGACCGGAACTGGTTGCATAAATGCATTATGGAAAAATGAACAATTCCCTCAGGGGCTAAAGCCCGCGCCAATACCGGCTCTGGACGGCGCTAAAGCCGCGCCCCTTCAAAGAAATATTTATGCAACCAGTTCTGGGCCTGGGCCGCTATTGGCCGTTCGCAAGCTCACCACGCGCTTTGACGTTCGCACCGGCATCTTCGGCCGGGTAACCAGCCGTGTGCATGCGGTGGAGCAGGTCAGCTTCGATCTCTACGCGGGCGAGACGCTGGCCCTGGTGGGCGAGTCCGGATGCGGCAAGTCAACCACCGGAAGATCACTGCTCAGACTGGTTGACATTGCCGGCGGGGAAATCGAGTTCGACGGCCGTGACATCACGCAGCTCTCCGGCAAACGGTTGCAGGTGCTGCGCCGGAACATTCAGGTTGTCTTCCAGGACCCGTATGCTTCCCTCGATCCGCGGCTTACGGTTGGCTACACGATTATGGAGCCACTGCTGGTGCATCGCGTGGCAACCAGGGATGAAGCGGAGCGCCGGGTGGCGTGGCTGCTGGAGCGCGTCGGACTGCTGCCGGAGCACGCGCAACGCTACCCGCATGAATTTTCGGGCGGACAGCGGCAGCGCATCGCGATTGCGCGCGCACTGGCGCTGAATCCGAAGATCGTTATTGCCGACGAGTCGGTCTCGGCGCTCGACGTTTCGATCCGGGCGCAGATTATCAACCTGCTGCTCGATCTTCAGCGCGATCTTGGCATTTCGTTTTTGTTCATCTCGCACGACATGGCGGTGGTGGAACGGGTGAGCCATCGCGTGGCAGTGATGTACCTGGGGCAAATCGTCGAAATCGGCCCGCGCCGCGCGATCTTTGAAGATCCGCGACATGCCTACACGCGGGCACTGCTCTCCGCCGTGCCGATTGCCGATCCGGCGCGGCGTCATTTGCCGCGATCCTTGCTGGCAGACGAAATGCCCAGTCCGATTCGGGCCGTCGGCGACGAACCGGAGGTTCAGCCCCTGAAGCAGGTGAGCCCCGGACATTTTGTCGCCACTCACAGAATTAGCGGTATGTATTAGCGGGTCCCCGGCGAGCTCGCTCGTTGGGGCAATTCGTGCAGTTACCCCCAACGGCGGCAACTGGTGCCTCTGCCGGGGATCTCGATAAGGAGACGACAGATGCGAAGAATAAGATCAAATGCAGGCTGGTTTGCAGTGCTGGCGCTCGCGATGACGGTGGCGTTTGCCGCCGCTATCCCGGCTTGGGCCGAAAAGGTTCCGGTGATAGCCACCGAGCAGGCTCCAGTCACGATGGACCCCTACGACGCTAACGACACCATCTCGCAAGCCATCGCGAAATCGTTTTACGAGGGACTCTACGGCTTCGACAAGGACATGAAGATGGTGCCCGTGCTGGCCACCGGTTACACGGTCAGCAAGGACGGGCTGGTTTATACGCTCAAACTTCGCCAGGGAGTCAAATTCCAAGACGGCACCGACTTCAATGCGGCTGCGGCGAAAGTCAACTTCGACCGCGTGACCAACCCGGCCAATAAATTGAAGCGCTATAGCCTGTACGAGCCGATCGCGAAGATTGAAGTCGTGGATTCCTACACCATCCGCTTTACGCTGAAGGAACCCTTTTCGGCGTTCATGAATACGCTGGCGCATCCCGCGGGAGTCATGATTTCTCCGGCCGCGCTGCAGAAATACGGCAAGGAAATATCGTTTCACCCCGTGGGCACCGGACCATTCGAATTCGTGGAATGGAAGCAGCCCGATTACGTAAAGGGCAAGAAATTTGCCGGCTACTGGAAAAAGGGTTATCCCAAGGTCGACGGCATCGTGTGGAAGCCGGTGCTCGACAACAATACCCGCACGGTCGTGATGCAAACCGGCGAGGCGAATTTTGCCTTCCGGATTCCCCCCGAACAAGCGGCTGTTTTGCAATCTAAACCCAACCTCGTGGTCGAGGCCACGCCGTCGATTGTGGCGCGCTTTCTCACCATGAATGAGCTGCAAAAACCTTTCGACAACCTCAAGGTGCGGCAGGCGATCAACTATGCGATCGATAAGGAAGCCCTGGTCAAAGTGGCTTTTACCGGCTATGCGGTAGCGGCAGTAGGCGTGGTGCCGCCGGGCGTGGAGTTTGCGACCAAGCTGGGTCCCTGGCCGTACGATCCCACGAAAGCCCGCGCTCTGCTGAAAGAAGCGGGGTATCCGAATGGCTTCGAAACCGATTTGTGGTCGGCCTATAACAACACGACAGCGCAAAAGGTGATTCAGTTTGTGCAGCAGCAGTTAGCACAGGTCGGAATCAAGGCGAGGGTGCGCGCACTGGAGACCGGCGAAAACGTCGAGAAGGTGCTGGGCGCTCCCGATCCGAAGACGGCGCCCGTCAGGCTCTATTACGCGGGCTGGTCGAGTTCAACGGGCGAGGCCGACTGGGCTCTGCGGCCGTTGCTGGCCTCGCAATCGTGGCCGCCGAAGAGTTATAACGCGGGCTACTACAAGAACGATCAAGTCGATGCCGACATAGTCAACGCTCTCAAGACGACCGACCACGCGAAGAAAGCCAGCCTGTATGCCGACGCGCAAAAGCGGATTTGGGACGATGCGGCATGGGCGTTTCTAGTCACCGAAAAGAACCTTTCCGCACGCAGCAAGAACATTTCAGGCATTTACGTGATGCCTGACGCGTCGTTCAACTTCACCGAGATCGACATGAAATAACAGCCGTACGCTTCCCGCCCGGTGGCGCCGGTCACAAGCGCCGCCGGGCTTTATCTCACCGTAAACGCGCGAAACCTGACGGATTCATGTTCAGCTATTTTTGCAAACGCCTGCTCGGCCTGCTTCCCACGCTTGTGATCGTGGCTGTGCTGGTGTTCTGGTTCGTGCACCTGCTGCCCGGCGATGCGGCGCGGCTGGCTGCCGGTCCGGAAGCGGACGAGTTTACGGTCGCCATGGTCAGGCACGATCTCGGGCTCGACCTTCCACTGCATCAGCAGTTCGCGCGTTTTTTCCGCAATGCGCTACACGGCGATTTTGGCATGTCGATCCGCTCCAAGCGGCCTGTCTCGCTCGAAATCGGCGATCGATTCATGCCGACCTTGCTGCTCACCATCGCCAGCATGGCGTGGTCGGTGGTGTTCGGGATGGGAATCGGCATAGCCTCGGCGGTGTGGCGGAATCGCGCGCCGGACCGTCTGGGAATGACGCTGGCGGTTTCCGGCATCTCGTTCCCTTCCTTTGCTCTCGGCATGCTGTTGATGGAAATTTTTTCGGTGTGGCTGGGCTGGCTGCCGGCCATCGGCGCCGACTCCTGGCGCAATTACATCCTGCCTTCGCTGACGTTGGGAGCGGGCGTTGCCGCGGTCATGGCGCGCTTTACGCGGTCGTCGTTTATCGACGTCATGCAGGAAGACTACGTCCGCACGGCTCGCGCCAAGGGCCTGCGCGAAAGCGTCGTGGTGGCGAAGCATTGCCTGCGCAATGCATTGATCCCGGTGGTAACGATGATGGGCCTGCAATTCGGCTTTCTGCTGGGCGGCTCGATTGTCGTCGAGACGGTATTCAACTGGCCGGGACTTGGCCGGCTGCTGGTCGATTCGGTCAGCATGCGCGACTACCCGGTCATTCAGGCGGAGGTGCTGCTGTTCTCGATGGAGTTCATCCTGATCAACCTGGTCGTAGATGTGTTGTACGCGGTCATCAACCCGGTTATCCGCTACAAGTAGGGGAGAAATGGCAACAGTCGAAACAGCAGGGGGCGTGGCTGAATCCTCCGCTGAGGTGCGCACACCATGGCGCGAATTCTGGCGCAAGTTTCAACGGCAGCATGCCGGGGTTGCGGCTGGAGTATTCGTGCTGCTGCTGGTGCTGGTGGCGATTCTGGCGCCGCACCTGGTGCCGTTCGATCCCGAGAATTATTTCGACTACGATGCGCTGAACGCCGGGCCTTCCGCCAAACACTGGTTCGGCGTGGATTCGCTGGGCCGTGACGTCTTCAGCCGCATCGTAATGGGCGCGCGCATCTCGCTGGCCGCCGGATTCTTTTCGGTGGCGCTGGGCGCGCTGGTCGGCACCGTCATGGGCCTGGTGGCGGGTTACTACGAGGGCTGGTGGGATCGCGTGTTCATGCGCATTTGCGACGTGCTCTTTGCCTTTCCCGGCATTCTGCTGGCGATCGGCGTGGTCGCAATCCTCGGCAGCGGCATGACCAACGTGATTTGCGCGGTTGCCATCTTCAGTATCCCGGCATTCGCGCGGCTGGTGCGCGGCAACGTGCTTTCGGTCAAGCACCTCACGTACGTGGAGGCGGCGCGGAGCATCGGCGCGTCAGACTTCACGATTATTTTTCGGCATATCTTTCCCGGAACGATTTCGGCAATCGTGGTCTATTTCACCATGCGCATCGGCACGTCCATTATTACCGCCGCCAGCCTCTCTTTTCTGGGCATGGGTGCGCAGCCGCCAACGCCGGAGTGGGGCGCGATGCTGAACGACGCGCGGGCTGACATGGCGATAGCGCCGCATCAAGCTATCTTTCCCAGCCTGGCCATCTTCCTCACCGTGCTCGCATTCAACTTGTTCGGCGACGGCTTGCGCGACGCGCTCGATCCGAAAATCGATCGAAGATGAAGTCGCGGGCCAAAGTTTCCAGAAGACTGGCGGCAAACTAGAGCGGTACCATCGTAGGTATATCCCGACATATCAGACTGTCATGGCGAGCGAAGTCGAGCCACCTTTTGTTTCTGCTGCCGAAAAACAAAGGGTGGCTCCGCTCCGCTTCGCTTCAGAATTGCGCATAAATAACTTGTACATGTAGCGAATGTATTGTAGTCTAACTGCATGAAGCGGAATGGACTAAACATAGCGACATAAGTAATTGCGTATGTTAAGAGATTGTGTTTTCATGGGGACATGAAAGCACTTCGCATTGCCGACTCCGCAACTGTGGTTCTCGGGCTGCAAGACGAGATTCGACGATCCGAAGAATCACGCTACGATCACCGCTTGCATGGCGTGCTCTTAGTGGCTC
>JBEKBO010000064.1:0-25749 GCA_050015355.1 Candidatus Korobacteraceae bacterium
CCTGCCGCGGACGCGTCGTGAGATTCAGTACCTGCTTATTACCTGGACCGGCTTCTGCGTCTACTGTGGGTGCAATATCGAGCGACCTCGCTCTCCTTAATACTTAACGTAGTAATACTAGCGATTTGTGGGCCACCGGCCGGGCGGCTGACCAGTTGATTGGACCTTTAATTGAGGCGGCATTTCCCGTGCAAGGGTTTCTTTGTTACAATTCTCGGGCCGTTTGCATCTTGAGGTTTACCTCTTAAACAGCAACCCTGCCTAAGATTCGCCACTGTCTTCCCAGCGAGAACGGCAGATTCATTAGCGAGGATAAAGTGAAAAACATCTATGTAGGCAATTTGAAGTTCGATGCCAATGAAGAACAAGTGCGCGCACTGTTCGAGCCTTACGGACAGGTTGACAGGGTGAGTATCGTGACTGACCGTGACACCGGGCAACCGCGAGGATTTGCCTTCGTCGAGATGGCTGACGACGATGCGGCAGCCAAGGCTATGGAAGCCCTGAACGGAATGAGCATGGGCGGCCGTAACCTGACGGTGAATGAGGCGCGTCCGAAAGAAGATCGTCCCCGGCGCGGCGGCGGCGGTGGCGGCGGCAGAGGCGGACACGGCGGAGGCTTTGGACGCGGCGGCGGCGGTGGCCGTTCCGGCGGCGGTGGACGCGACCGCTTCTAGAGCAGTTCCAAGGTTGATGTACCCAGTACTAGCACCGCCGGGCTGGACGCCCGGCTCCTTTGCGGGGTATACCTTCCGCGAATCCGGTCTAATACCCGCTAACACGGGGGGCCGATTGCAAACACGAACAAAGCCGCGAGCCAATCGCGGCTTTGTCTCATCTGAGGCGCGTGCCGTGTTCTGTCCCGGAAACTCGCGCAATAACTCCCGCTGTGTCATTCTGAGCGACCCCGGCTTCGCTCAGAGCTTGTGACTTTTTCGGACGGTGCCCCACATCTGCCGCAGTCAGCAGATGTGGGACTTGGGCACCAGTCGAACTCCGAGGTCGGTGTCCTTTGGGTTTCAAAACTCATTTCGGACTGGAGTCAACGGCGGTTCCTCAGCGGCTAAAGCCGGAGAATATTCGGTCAGGAAACGGCGCTAAAGCCGCGCCCCTTCAAAACCGACTTGGAAACAGCTTGTATATACCGACTTGTGAAGTAGCTTGTAAGTAATGTCACAAACTTGTGGGACACCGCACCGGATTGCCCCCCAATCTCTGCGGTACGGTTTACTTTGCGAGCAAGCGGGTGAATCGACCGATATCGTCGATGTCTTCCATGTGGGCGATCATTTCGCCGAGCTGGCGGGCCCGGACGGGGGCGAGCACGTCTTGCGTCAGCCTTTCGAACTTCTTTTCCAGCACGATGCGGCTCACGGGATTCTCAGGCGACCCCTTCGGGTAGGTAACGTCGCGCACGTGTTGTGATCCGTCCTTCAGTTCCACGGTGATGATCGAGCGATAGAGATCGGGATAAGTCTTGTTTGTTTCCTGGTCGCCGATGACTTCAATTCTCTCCGACAGCGAACGGATTCGCGGATCAGTTCTCTGGTCGTGGACGATGTCGTAGAAGTCCACGTGCCGCCGGTAGGCCGCCAGCGCCAGCACGTACTGGGCGCAGTGCGAGCGCAGCGGATTGTTGTCGATGACCTTATATCCGTCGATCGGGTAGCGCAAGCTGATGCGGCCAATGTGGTCCGGATCGATGCGCCCGGCTTCCAGGATATCCATGAATCCGTCGAGCGCCGGATGGATGAATGCGCAACAGGCATAGAGCTTGAAATACAGCTCCATGACCTTGAAACGTTCGCCGAGATGCTTGAAGAGTTCATCGGCATGCCACTCCCCTGTGAAGGCCTGGCCGAGAGGGTACTTGCTCTCGAAGATGGCGGGCGGCCCGCCGAATCCGCAGGACGCCAGATGCGCGGCAAAGGTTCCGTGCCGCGATGCGAGTCCCATGCTGAACGGGCGCGAGTGCTCGGTGGGATCGTCGACCCAGGAGAGCAGGCCGGAGGTTTCCTGGCCGGCAAGGCCGAAGGCGTGCAGCAGGGAATCGCCGTGCAAACCGAAGAGGCGGGCCGTGGCGGCGAGCGAGCCGAAGGTTCCGGCTACGCAGGTCGGATGGAATCCGCGGGCATACAGCGCCGGGGCGCTCAGGGCGTAACTGAGACGGCAGGCGGCGTCGATTCCGACCACGATGGCGGCAAGCACGTCGCGTCCGGAGCTGTGCATGCGCTCGCCGACGGCGAACGCCGCCGGACCGACAACGGCAATGGCGTGCATGATGGCGCCGGGATGATGACTCTCAATATCGCAGTAGTAGCCGAAAGCGCCGTTCACCAGGGCGGCCGTCACGCAGTTGGTGCGCAGCGGAGTGCCGAAAATCTGTGATTCGGGAGCACCGCCGGTTTCGCGCACGAAGCGCTGGAGGACGGCTCCGATGTCGTACTTGGGAGAGGTGGCGGCCAGCAACGCCCCGATGCCGTCATAGATCACATCTTTGGTGCGCTCGACGACGGGCGCAGGGATCTGTTCGTAGCGGAATGATTCGACGAATTCAGCGAAGCGGGTAGTTTGGTTGGAAAAAGTCGCAGTCGCACTCATCGGGCAACCTCCAGACCGGCAGATATGGCTGGGCCCAAGGTTACACTTGCCCACTTGGTAACACAACATTGCCGGATTGGTTGGATCAACCTGGCAAAGCTGCATTCCATTTGAGCGATTAGAACTGGTCGCATAAATGCGTATTGGATGGCGCGGCTGAATGAAGAGGCTGCTGAAAAACGCGTAGCAGTGTCATCCTGAGGTCGCGCCGGTTTTGCGCGACCGAAGGATCTGCTTTTTTTCAGCACGCGCAAACAGCAGATCCTTCGCTGCGCTCAGGATGACACCTCGGAGAACAGGTTTTCCGCGGCCTGTGAAGCCGTGCCCCTTCAAAGGAATAATTATGCAACCAGTTCTAGACTCCCGCCGCTTGGGCGTTTTCGTCCCTGCCTCCGATGATTAACTGGATCAGGCTGATTCCGATGGTCAGCACGAACGAAACAGCCACGCCGGGAATGATGCCGCCGCCGAAGATCTTGAAGAGCCCCTTGTTCAGTTCGAACAACAGCACGGTGAACGAACCGCACAGCAGGGAAGCCCAGCACGCATACCTGGTGACGTAGGTGCGGCCATTCTTCCGCCAGATCAAGCCCGCCATGAGCGGAACGAAAAGGCCTCCGCCGACCGCCGCATAACCGAAGAGGATGGCCGAAACCACCGTTGGGAAGGTCATGGCCACCCAGATGGCGAGGACGCCAAGCACGAAGGTGAGCCAACGCGCCCAGGCTACCAGCTCTTTGTCGTCCGCATTCTTGCGGATCAAAGGTTTGACGATGTCCATCGTCAGCATGGTGACACCGGAGTTAAGGAAGCCCGCCGAAACCGTCATGTCGGCGCCGATGATGGTGACAATCAGCAGCGCGCCAACTACGGGATTCAGCCAGTTGGTCAACATCCAGGCGAAAGCCATGTCTGGGCGAGCCAGGGAGGGATTCAGGGCGTGCGCGGCGATGCCCATCAGCACGCTACAGGTGCACATGACAACGCAAAAGATGCCGGAGCCGAGGAATGCGTTCCTGGCGGTCTTCGGGTCTTTGCCGGCGAAGCAGCGCTGCCACCAGTGCTGGGCGGTGAATTGCCCGGTCATCGGTCCCAGCAGCAAGGACAAGGCGGCGAACCCTCCCAGGGACTTCATGCTCCACAGCTCCGGCTTGACGGCAACTGCCGCGGCCTTAATGCCGGCGACGCCGTGCATGTAGTGAAAAATGGTGTAGAAGAAAATAAAGCCGACGATGATGCGGATGATGCCCTGGATCAAGTCCGTCCAGGCGATAGCCCACATGCCGCCCATCACCGTGTAAAGAATGGCGGTCAGCGCCGCGACCCAGATGCCGGTGGTGACATCCACGCCCATGCAGACGTTGAGGATGGTGCCGATGCCGATGGCCTGGGCTCCGGTAATGGCCACCATCGGAAAGCACATCAGGATGCCGCTGGCCGCGCGCAGCCACTTGTCATGGAACCATTGCTTCTCCATGAACTCATTGATCGTGGTGTAGGAGAACTTACCGATAAACCCCGCCAGCAAGAGGGCAAACAGAATCTTTGTGCCTTGTTCGCCGAGCATCATCCAGAGCTGGTTCAGCCCGATCTGGTAGCCCTTGCCCATGTAACCGATGAAGTTACCGACTCCCATCGCCGTCGCGAAATCGACGAAGAAGAGGATGTAAAGCGGTAGCTGCTTGTGGCTGATGAAGTAGTGCGAGGCGCTTTGGCCGCTTTTGCCGGCGAGCTTGTAGCCGATGTAGAGCTGCACCGGGATCAGAACCGCCAAGATCCAAAGGGCAATTGTCCCAATATGCGTGATATGCATTCCGTTCCCCCTCTTCTCGAACTGAGTCAGAATCTCAGGTTATGCTTGCCCAGATCGGCGGAAGCCCGGCTGCACCGGGCCGCCGGCCGTTAATTCATTGTCGACAGATGGTTTGCAAGAATTTCTCCAGTAATGGGCGCCAGCGCGATGCCGTCGCCTTCATGTCCGGCGGCCATCAGCAGGCCGGGTAAGGCTTCGACCGGTCCCAGAATTGGCATGCCGTCCGGCGTGCGGGGCCGAAGTCCAGCAAAGGTCCGCACCACGTTGAACCTGCCCAGGGCAGGCATCGAAGCGTAAATATGCTCGGCGATTGCGGCGATCCCATCCTGGGTAGTGCGCCGGTCAAAGCCGACGAATTCGCGCGTGCTGCCGAGCAACAGACCGCCGCTTACGGTCTGCTCGACGATCAAACCCACCCCGAGCCTGTGCTGGCGCTGCTCCATGTTGAGCAGTTCGGGATGGTGTTTGGCCGTGAGATAACAGGCGCAAAGCAGCAGATGGCGGACCGTCTTCGGCGGCAGTGGTTCAGTAACCAGAATTTGTCCGCGCCTGGGGATGATTGGCGGTTCATAGCCGTACTTCTTGGTGAGCATGGGAGCCCACACCGCCGCCGCGTTGACGACGCAGTCTCCGTACACGGGGCCTTTGTCTGTCTGCACGCCGCGCACGCGTCCGCCTTCCAGCAGCAGATCGGTCACACTGACCCCAAGACGAACCTCCGCACCAAACTGGCGCGCCGCGCCGGCAAAGGCACGAGTCACCAGGAAAGGATTGGCCTGCATATCGGCGGCGCAGTAGGTGGCTCCCCAGAGATGTTCGCCAAGCAGGGGTTCGATTTCACGCGCCTGCTTGATGTCGAGCAGCTCCACCTTCATTCCGGACTGGCGCTGCTGCTCCAGCGTGTGGCGCATGAGCACGGCTTGCTCTTCGTTCTCGATGAGGCACATGCCGCCCTTGGGCTCTAATTCCACGTCGTAGCCAAGCTCATCCTTCAGCACCTGGTAAAGCGCGAGGCTCTTGATGGCCATCTCAAGATGGGGACCGGGATTCTTGGTTTGCAGGAACAGAGTGCCGTCGCATGCGCCGGATGCCCCGCTGGCGAGGCTCGACCGTTCCAGAACGGTGACCTTGAAGCCGCGCTTGGCGGCAAAATAAGCGACGGAGGTGCCGATGATTCCGCCGCCAACGACAACCACTTCGGCGCCGCTACGCATGAGCGTCACCCGTGGGGAAGACGGCGCGCGGAAGGCTGGGCTCCGCCGACAAAAGCGGCATGGCAGAGTGCATTTCGTGCACACGGCCCGCCCGAATCGCACCCCTACGGCTAGCTGCTCGCTGCCTCGGGATAGAGTAGTGGACGATCCGCATTAAGCAGTCCTTAGGAAAAGGGTTTCCTTCTTTAGTGGGATTTCTAGAAGGATAATTGCTGGATGGCCGAGTGTCCAGCAGGATTCGTTATGAAAAATCGTTATGGCAGTCATGCGGTGAGCCGGGTAGCCGGCGGCAGTCAACCCTTGTGCGAGAAAAGCAGATCCTTCGCTTTGCTCAGGATGACACTGACGAGGGAAGGGTGGGGCATTCACCTCGCTGGAAATCCAGATGGGGCGAACGTGGGGCACCAACATTGGGCGCTCGGTTTCCTAGGAGTATTTTCAAGGAGTAAGATACGGGCCAGAACAGGATTCTAGAAATACACGGTTCACCGAACTCAACCGGAGCGCGTCCTCGCCCGGTTGCAATCTGAAAGAGGGAGTGAAAAGTGAACAAACGGGTACGTTTTATGGCGGCCATCAAGGGCGGCCCAATCGACCGTCCGCCTTGCACCGCCTGGGTCCATTTCGCCACCGACCGGCTGGGCGGCAGCAAACACGCGCATCGTCATGCGCGCTTCGTCCGCGACAACGACTGGGACATTTGCAAGGTCGTCAACGACTTCCGTTATCCCGCGCCGGAGGGAATGGAGACGCTGACCTCGGCGGCCGATATGCGCCGCTTCGGGCGCGCGCCCATGAGCAGCGAGAACTTCGCCGAAGAGCTGAAGTGCATTCGCCTGCTGCGCGCCGAGTTCGGACCCGATATGCCGATCATGATCACCGGCTTCGATCCCTTTCAGCAGGTGCTGAGGCGGGTTGGCTACTCGCGGGCGCCACTGATCTACGCCAATCGGGAGGCGGCTCTGACGATGCTCGACGCGGTGTGCGACAGCATGTGCGAATACATGGGGCTGGTGCGCGAGGCCGGTTGCGACGCGGTATTTTTCTCCGTCAATAGCGCGATTTGTCCGCCGCAGACGCGGGGAGTGAGCGAGGAAGTGGCGCGCACTTTCCTGCGTCCCTTCGAAATCCGCATGCTGGAGGCGATGGCCGGCATGGTCAGAGTGCTGCACATCCACGGGACATCGCTCGACGTGCGGCGCGTGCTCGACTACCCGATGGAAGCCGTGAGCGTCTCCGACCGGCTGGCGGGCAATCCATCACTGCGCGAGCTGCGCGCGATGACCGATAAATGCCTGATGGGCGGGGTGAACGAAACCGCTATCTCTGAGCGCTCGCTGCCGGAGCTGCGGGAGGAAGTATTCGACTGCACACGCCAGATTGGGCGCGAGAAGTTTATCTTGTCGCCTGGTTGCACAATCCCGACGCAGACTCCGTGGTATCTGCTGAGGGCCATTCGCGATACCTGCGAGAAGCTGTAGGCGTCGAGGAACCGAACTACCCCACGTTAGCCAAAAGCGGGCGAACGTGGGGCACCAAGCAAGAGAACCCGATCGGCGAAGCTGGGGCACCAAGCACCGGGCAGGAAAGGGAAGTCTAGATGAGCGACACTGACGATTCGGTTGCGCAGTTTCCACCCAAAGATCCGGCTCGGCCGGAGGAGCGGCACGGCTCCGGCTTCAACGTGGCCACGCGGCTGGTGCACGCCGGCAGCGATCCGGCACGCTTCGGTGGAGCGGTGAACCCGCCGGTTTACCGGGCATCGACCATGATTTCGCAGAATCTGGCCGAGCTGCGGCGAAAAAGACAGCTCCATGCCAGCGGCGAGCGCGCGTACGGCTACGGACGATTCGGCACACCGACGACGCATGCTTTCGAGGACGCGGTGGCGGAGCTGGAGGGCGGCTACCGCAGCCTGGTATTTCCGTCCGGCCTGGCGGCCTGCACCTGCGCGCTGACGGCCTTTGTCGGCAAGGATGACCACATCCTGGTGCCCGATAACGCCTATTTTCCGTTGCGGAACTTTGCCCGCAACACGCTCACGCGCTTCGGAGTGGAAGTCGAGTTTTACCAGCCGCTGGATGTGGCGGGGACCATCGCGCGGATACGCGACAACACGCGCGTGCTCTACGTGGAATCGCCGGGATCGATCACCTTCGAGGTGCAAGACATTCCGGCGCTGGCCGAAGCGGCGCACAAGCGCGGCGTAACGGTGCTCATGGATAACACGTGGGCTACACCGCTGTATTTCAAGCCATTCACGCACGGAGTGGATGTCTCGATCCAGGCGGGCACGAAGTACCTGGTCGGACACTCGGACGCGTTTCTGGGAATTGTGACCGCCACGCACGAGAGCTGGGAGAAGGTGCAGCATACGGCGCGGCAATTTGGCCAGATCGCCGGCCCCGACGACGTTTACCTGGCGCTGCGCGGCATGCGCACCTTGCAAGTGCGCCTGGAGCGGCATTGGCGCAACGGAATCGAGATGGCAGACTGGCTCGGCAGCCAGCCGCTGGTGCAAGAGGTGTTGCATCCGGCGCTGCCTTCGAACCCCGGCTATGCGCTCTGGAAGCGGGACTTCACGGGCGCGAGCGGCTTATTTGCGTTCCAGTTGGCGCCGCTGCCGGAAGAGGCGTTGTCGGCCTTCTTCGATCACCTCGAACTGTTCAAACTCGGTTATTCATGGGGCGGATATGAAAGTCTGATCATGCTCTACCAGCAGCACGAGGTGGCCTTGGCTTCGCGGACGAGCGTGGCAGGAGCATTGGTGCGGGTTCACGCCGGACTCGAACATCTGGACGATCTGCGCGCGGATTTGCAAGCGGCCTTCAAACGCGTGGGATGAGTCCGGCGCAGCAGACAGCGCTCTACACAGGTTTCAAGGTTTCTCAGGTTTCAAGGTTAGCGAAACTTGGCTCTCTGGCCTGAAACCTTGAAACCTGAGAAACCTTGAAACCTGAGAAAGCGCTCTACACAAGTTTCAAAGTTGCAGAGTTTCAAGGCTAGCGAAACTGGCTCTCTGGCCTGAAACCTTGAAACCTGAGAAACCTTGAAACCTGAGAAGAAAGTCAGTTCTTCGCTCCGGCTTTGCCCGCTGCCCGCGGCTGCGGCTGTGTGCCGCCGGACTGCTGTTTCAGGATGAGCAGTTTGGATCGGCCTTCCCGTCCTCCGGGCAGGTAGAGGAACCCGGTCTTGGCGTCGAAGGCAAAAGCGTGTCCCTTGACATCGATGAGAAGCTCATCGATGGCGGTAAGGTGATCGCCGGCGTGCATCAGAACCACGTCGCCATAAGAGACGGCGAAAAGCGTTCGACTCTGCGGGTCGAGCCAGAGCCGGTCGGTTCCGGTGGGGGCGGCCACACGAGCCAGTTCCGAGCCTGTCTGAGCGTCAAGGTCCAGCACGGCGTTACGAATCGCCACATACAGACGGTCAAGTTGCTGATCGTAGACCAGGCCCGTCGGCATGGAGCCCTGCAGCGTGAAGTTCTTGACCGGCTCCAAGGCGGCGGCTCCGTACGCCTCAATCTTCTTCACGTCCTGCAAGGTGACGTAGATAAGATCGCGTCCGGGATCGAATGCCAGGTACTCCGGGTGCGCCTTGGTCTCGGCTATATGGGTCGTGGTTCCCAATTGGGGATCAACCGTGAGCAGGCGCTGCGCATCGGCACAGACGACGTAGACGAGCTTGGTCTTGGGCGCGTAGAGCAGCGCGCGCGGGGAAAAAGGCAGAGCGATGGTACGCTGCACCTGGAAATCGGAAGTCGAGAGCACGACCAGGTTGTTGGCCCCGGAGTTGGCGATGTAGGCGCGTCCGCCCTCTTCGTCGACCGCGATGCCATGCGGCTGCGACAGGTTGGAGACTTTACCTATGACCCGCCGTTTCTTGGGGTCGAAGATCTCCACCGTGTTAGCCGTGGCATGGGAAATCAGCAGCATGCCTTTGGCGAAAGCCGCTTCGTCGAAACCAGGCGTGCCGGGCAGGTCGACCATTCCAACCTGTCTTAAGTCCGACGCCCAGAGCAGAACAGATGTGAACAGCACCAAAATAACGGCTGTAAGCTTGTGCATGATGACCTTGTGAGGTAGCGCACGCCTCGGGCGATTGGGAGTCGATTGCCCTCCTAATTTTTACACCTGTTGTGGGCCGGATGTATATCCCAAGCTGGATGCGAGCCTTGGTGCGGGCTTGCTTGGGCGGTGCTGAGTCTCCGTCCCACATCTGCCAACTGCGGCAGATATGGGGCACCAAGTCTTCTTCCCACATCTGCTAACTGCGGCAGATGTGGGGCACCAAGTCTTCTTCCCACATCTGCTAACTGCGGCAGATGTGGGGCACCAAACGGGGCTGAGTCTTTTCCCAGGCGTCAGCGGGCCGCGGCTTTGTAAGCGCTCCGCATGGGGGGTGAGGCGCTGCAACTGGCGGTGCCGCCCTCGATCGCGGTGCCTTCCTCATAATCGTTCCAGGTATCGATCATCAGGAAGGGCAGCGGATGGTCGGGCGAGTAATAGCGGCGGAACAAGCGCAGGGACTCCTCGAAAGTGCGTCCGCAGCGCGGGTCCATTTTGCGGTTTTGGCTCCACGAAGCCCGCGCGTCGTTGAATCCCGGCCACGCGGCCCCCACGGCCAGCTTATCGGGATACTGCTTGTTCATGGTGACGTAAAAATGCTCGAGATATTCCTGGCCCCAGTTGCTGCCATCGGGCTTCCACCCGTCCTTGCCCGGAGAAACCCAGGCATAAAAACCATCGAAGGCACTGGCAAAGTTCGGGTAGGGGTCCTTGTAAATGAGTAGCGGCCGATCCTGCCACTGATCGACCACGGAGCGGATCTTGCTCCAGTTGGTGTGCCTTGCCTTGGGGAAAATAAAAATTACCGGACGGCCCTGATAACGCAGATAGGACCGGCTGGAGATTTCCGAGGAGGGCGATATGTATCGGCTATAGGCATATTGCAGATCGTTAAGGACCGTGCCAGTCGAGTCCTCCGGGCTGCTTTCGTCTTCGTCGTACATGAGCGCCACGCGGAAGTCGAGTTGCTCGGCAAGCTGCTGCATCAGGGCATAGCTCTGGTCTTCGAAGTGGTGGCGGGCGCCATACCAGTTGACCACGAACGCGGTAATGCCCAAGCCCTTGGCTTCCTCGATTTGACGCTGCAAGACGGTGCGGTCCTGCGAGGAGTAGCCGACATCGATGTGGCCGAAGCGTCCAAACCATGGTTGATAAGCCGCCAGCACTACGGGGCCACCTTCGGGAGCCTGCAAACCGCTGGAACGCAGCGTCTTGCGGAAATCCGCCTTGCCGCAGCCCAGTTCGAAGATGAGCATCAGGGGAACCAGCACCAGGAGAACCCAGCGCAGGGATGTTGTCGCACGCATATCCATACCAATTTGTTGGATGACAAATTGAGCAGCAGCGTTGGATTGCCAATTGGGGTCCCGTGGCATCCAACCGAGATGGCGCCTGCTTCGGCACTTATTGGAACTTGTTTCATAAGCCGGTGTTAGAGGAAACGGCGAATCCCCTCAGGGGCTAAAGAGACTGCTGAAAAACTCGTAGCAGTGTCATCCTGAGGTCGCGCCGGTTTTGCGCGGCCGAAGGATCTGCTTTTCTCAGAAACAGCAGATCCTTCGCTTCGCTCAGGATGACACCTCGGAGAACAGTTTTTCAGCAGCCCGTCCACCCCACGACGCGCAAAAACGGCGCATCGTGGGGACCCCGGAGTGAAGCCGCGCCCCTTCAAAGAACTATTTATGAACAGGCTCTAGCCAACATGAAGAATCGATTCCGCAATCCCGGTCTCGCCGTGGCTGCGCTCATGGTTTGCGGCACGGGCTTTGCCCAGCAGACGCAAATCGTCACACTGCGGGATTTCAACGGCAACAATACGAGTGCGGCTGCGGCAGCGAGCGGCTCCTCCGGCGGCGCTTCCAATTTCAATTTTGGGGCGGTCAGCAAGGTCCCGACGCGGGCGCTGCTCGGCGCCTCCGACACCCGCATCTACGCCCACCTGATGCCGTGGTTCGGCTCGCGGGGCCACATCAGCGTCGGTTACGACTCAGCCGGTGCCGAGCAGATACACCGGCAAGTTGAAGACATGGTGAGCCGCGGGATCGACGGCGTTATCGTCTATTGGACGGGAGCGTCCGGAAGCGGTAATTCAGCGCACACGAACGAGGTTGCGCTGAAGCTGATGAAAGAAGCGGAGCGGCATCCTGGCTTCCAATTTGCCATTCAGGAAGACAAGCAGGCGCTCGAAGAGTGCGCCAAACGGGGATGCGATCTCACGGGCGAGCTCGCCGCGGACTTGCAGTACGCGGCGAAAACCTTCTTCCACTCGCCTGCTTATATGACCACGAACGGCCGCCCGCTTCTCTTCTTCTTCGGACTGGAAGCTTACAGAAACGGCATCAACTGGGATCGTGTCCGGGCCTCGGTGCCGGGGAGCCCGCTCTTTGTGTTCCGCAATTCGGTGGGGTTCGACTACGCTCAAAGCGATGGCGCGTTCGCCTGGAACGCCATCGACAAGCTGGATCCGAACGATATCGGCCTTAAGTATCTGGACAACTTTTACCGGGTGGCCGGACGACATCGCGGAGCTATTTCGATCGGCTCGGTTTACGCCGGATTCGACGATCGACGCGCTTCCTGGGGCAAGGGGAAAATCATCAACGGCAACTGCGGCGATACCTGGCTCAAGACCTTTAGCGTGGCCAGGCAGAATCAGGGCAATCTCTCGGCGGTGCAACTGGTAACCTGGAACGATTACGAAGAGGGCTCGCAAATAGAGCCCGGCATCGACAATTGCGTGAGCATCCAGGCAGCGGCCGCGGAAGGCCGTCTGCGGTGGACGATCAGCGGCAGCCAAGACACAATTCACCACTTTGCCGTGTGGGCAGCAAGCGACAACCACAGCTTTCGCCTGGTAAGTGAACTTCCAGCCAGCGCGCGTAGTATCGGCTTGGCGGATACGGGATTGACTCCGGGGCAATACAGCTTCGTGGTACAAGCCGTTGGGCAGCCGTCGATGCTCAATCACAACACTGACCCGGTACAGGCCACGCTTCCCTAAGGTGGTGCATGCCATTCCACGGCTGCCAGTGATAAGGTAGTTACTAAGTACAATCCCTTATTTTGAACTGGCATGCGCATATTTCAATTCCCAACCTTAGACGGGCATATGCATGTTCGAGTTTCTGCTTTGGTTTGGCATTGCATATACAGTCTCATGACCCGGCAAACATGTTCCGCGAAGTCACGCAGGCGATGGCGGCGTACGATGGGACGGAAGTCGCACGCTGCGGCAACAGGGCTGCAAGCAGCCATGGCAGCGGCTGCGGACGAACGGTGGTCGTGACTCGAACACCGCGATTTCGAGCCATCGGGGCCGCGCCAGTACCCGTCCACGAGAAGCGTTCTACGAGACGAGGGGCTCGCATCCCGCTGCCCATTTGCGCTTTACCAATTTTTTTCTTTCGGTAGAGCCGGAAAACTTGGTATAAGGGGAAATCCTATCTTTGAGGAGTCTAACGACATGCGCGCATTCAAGGCAGTAGGTTTTACAATCTTGGTCGCATCCCTCATTTTGGCCGCGACGTTTCTGACAGGCTGCCAGAGTGGCGGCGATACGCTCAAGATTGGCGTTTTGGCCCCACTATCGGGCCCAGTGCCCACTTTTGGGGTCATGACTCGTGATGCCACTCTGCTGGCTATCGAGGAATGGAACGCCAAAGGTGGCGTTCTCGGCAAGAAGGTCGTTCCGGTCGTGGAAGACAGCCAGTGCACACCGGACCCGGCCGTCAACGCTGCTAACAAACTGATTGATCAAGACAAAGTTCACTATCTGATTGGTGAGATCTGCTCCAAGGCGTCGATCCCGGTGTCCGAGATTGCCAACGCCAAGAAGGTCATCCAGATCAGCACTGCTTCCACCAACCCTGCCGTTACCGTGACCAAGGACGGCAAGGTAAAAGACTACATCTACCGCGCGTGCTTCATCGATCCGTTCCAGGGCACGGTAGCTGCGAAGTTTGCTCTCAACACACTAAAGGCCAAGACGGCTTTCATCATGCTGGATCAGGCAAATGACTACGTAAAGGGCCTGGCCGAGTACTTCGAGAAGTCGTTCACCGCGGGCGGCGGCAAGATCGTCGGCAAGGAAACCTATACAGGCAAGGACACGGACTTCTCAGCCATTCTGGCCAAGGTTGCCGCAGCCAAGCCGGATATGATTTATCTTCCCGACTATTACAACGTCGTGAACCTGGCTGCCAAGCAAGCCAGGGAAAAGGGCATCAAGGCCCCCTTCATGGGCGGCGACGGTTGGGATTCATCCGATCTGGATCTGAAGGCCGTGGACGGTGGATTCTTCACCAACCACTACTTTGCCAAGGACCCGCGGCCGGAAGTTCAGAACTTTGTAAAGGCCTTCGGCGCCAAGTACAAGGATGACAAGGGACAACCCAAGATTCCGGACGCTCTGGCAGCTCTGGCTTATGACGCCACGAACCTCATGCTGACGGCGATCAAAGACGCCGGCGCGGACGACACAGCGAAAGTGAAGGACGCCCTGAATAAGATCAGCTTCGCCGCTGTCTCGGGCAAGATCACCTTTGACGCGTCTCACAATCCCATCAAGTCGGCTACGATTCTGGCCGTCAAAAACAATCAGATAGTATTTGACTCGGTTGTGAATCCGTAGTTGCTGTTCTCGCGATGGACATCCGAGGTCAGGGCAATCGGTATCGCCCGCCTCGGGTGGTTGTCGCACATTTCGACGCTTGAATTTGCCTGGAGGCAATCACTCGAATGGAAGTCTCACCCTCCGCTCGGCAAGGCGCTCCGCGCGCCCGACGACCCGGTAAGCGCCTGGCTTGGATCGGCCAGGGATTGCTGTTGCTGATCGCCGTGGCAGCGGTTGTTCTTTTGGCACATGATTTCACACAAAACCCTTCGCTGTTCATTCAGATCATTATTAGCGGTCTGCAGCTAGGGTTTGTCTACGCTCTCATTGCCCTTGGCTACACGATGGTCTACGGCATTGTGAAGCTGATCAACTTTGCCCACGGCGATGTTTTTATGGTGGGATCTTTTGTCAGCTTCTACGCCGTAACTCGATTCCAACTCCACGTCTGGCCGGCGGCGGTATTTCACAACATGCCGCAGATGTGGGTGGTCTTCATCGGCTCGACGAGCGTCGTGCTGCTTTCGATGGTGGTTTGCGCGCTGATGGCGGTCGTCATCGAACGTGCGGCTTACAAGCCATTGCGCGACGCCCCCCGCATTGCCGCGCTAATCACCGCCATTGGGGTTTCGTTCTTTCTGGAATTCTTCGGCGCCTTGAGCTTTGTTTTTTCGCCGCGCTTTATCCCCTACCAGCGCCCCTTTGATGTGGTGACCTGGTATTTCAACAAGGGCTTTTACCGGGTGCAGCCGGGGCAGTCGCTGCCGGATAACAGCGTTACGTTCTCAAATATTTTTCTTCTTATTATTGGGGCCTCGATCCTGGTGCAAATACTGCTGCAGTTCCTGGTGCGCCACACGAAGATGGGCAAAGCCATGCGGGCAGCGTCTTTCGACAAGCCAACGGCGCGGCTGATGGGCATCAACGTCGACCAGGTCATTTCATTTACCTTCGCGGTGGGCGCGGCTTTCGCCGGGCTGGGTGGCGTCCTGTATGCGATTGCCTACTCATCGATCTGGACCCAACTTGGCATTCTGCCTGGCCTGAAGGCATTCGTGGCGGCTGTGTTGGGCGGCATTGGCAGCATTCCCGGCGCCTTTGTGGGCGCGCTGATCATGGGACAAGCCGAGGCATTAACGATGGGCTACATTTCCACGCCTATGCGGGACGCGGTGGCCTTTGCCATCCTGATCCTAGTCCTGCTGATACGCCCGACCGGTATCTTCGGGGAGCCCGAAAAGGAAAAGGCGTAGCCGATGGACATTAATATCGCCTTTCTCGCAGTCAGCATTTTGAAGATCGTAGGGATCATCGCCTGGATATACGGCGTCGTTCGTGCTCTAGGCCATCCCTCTCACTGGGTAAAGCTAGCCGGAATCGTCGGGGGCTTCGGCATCGTGCAGATAGCTCTTTCGGTTCCGATCGGCGGGTCCCCGGCTTTGAGCGACTTCGACAGTGGACTCTTGTTCCAGGCCTGCGCAATGGCGATGGTGTCGCTGGGCCTGAACCTGATCTACGGTTTCAACGGCCAGTTCAGCCTTGGCCAGTGGGGCTTCTACGGCATTGGCGCCTATACCGCGGCAGACATCACCTATCGTTGGACGAATGGCGATGCGAAGGGGCTCGTGGTGGTCGGGTTGGGCTGCACGCTAGGCGCCGCGATGATTTTCGGCATCCAGCGCTTCCTCGGGAGATACCAGGGGGTGCCGGTGCTCTCGGCATTTACCCTCTATCTGCTTGGAAGCGTTGCGGTCGGGGCCGTTGCAACAATTGTCGGCTATTGGCTTAACCCGATTCTGTCGCCGCTTCTCGGGTCGCCAGATGCTCCTGGGGTTTTGACGCGCGGATTTCCTCTCCAGGTGGTGTACCTGCTGGCCGTGCTTTTGGCCGGCGCGTTTGCCGCCGAAGTGAGCTTCCTGTTTGGTCTGCCGGTTCTCACCCTGGGAAGCGACTACTTCGGAATCGCAACCCTGGGGTTCACCATCGTGGTGAACACGCTGATGATCAACTCGGACACGATCCTGCCTTTCCCCGAAATGAAGGGTGGACGAGGCATGATCGGCATCCCGAAGCTAACCACCTGGTTCTGGGCCTTCTCGTTCCTGATAGCTATTCTCGTCGTCATGCGCAACATAATTCATTCGAGTACGGGACGCGCCATTATGTCGGTGCGTGAAGACGAGACCGCTTCCAAGGTAATGGGCATCGAGGTGGCGAATTACAAACTCCTGTCGTTCGTCATAGGGAGCTTTTTTGCAGGGGTCGGCGGCGGAGTCTATGCCCACTTCATCGGATTCCTGAGCCCCGGAACCTTCGATTTCCTGGTGGGTTTCAACCCCCTGATCATCGTGGTTTTCGGCGGGCTGGGAAGCATGACTGGAACGCTGGCGGCATCCTTCACCTGGATCTTCTTCCTGGAGGGGCTGCTGCGGGTGCTGCTTGGCCAGATGGGAACGGAGGCTCCGACCTGGCGCTTCGTCCTGTACCCAATTGCCCTGCTTCTGCTCATGCTGCTGCGGCCTAAGGGACTGCTTGGGACCGTGGAATGGGGCTTCCTCAAAACACCCCTTGTCCGGATGCGTCAGCGTGAGCCGGTGAAGACCGACACCCCAAGCGCCGGGGAAAAGATCAGTGTGGATCAGCCAGGATAAGCGCGACCCGGCACACAGGGTACCGTCGTCGGTTCGTGCGGCGTGTTCTGTCCTATCGTTTGAGCGAGCAAGAATACCCTCAGGATTTCCGCGCTTAGTCTGCCCGGCTTGTGGGAATCCACTTTGGAGCATTGGAAATGCCGGCTGAAGCAACAACCAGTTTGTCCGCACCTCTCTTGGAGATCCAAGGGCTGACGAAGTTTTTCGGCGGCCTGCGGGCTGTCGGCGATCTCACGATGACCGTAAGGCAAGGTGAGTTGGCGGGCCTGATCGGTCCTAACGGAGCAGGGAAGACGACCGTCTTCAACATGATCAGCGGCCTATATGTCCCCAGTAGCGGGGATATACGATTGCAAGGGATCAGCACGGTTGGGATGGAATCTTTCGAGGTCACCCGCCTGGGCATCGGCCGCACCTTCCAGAACATCCGCCTGTTTCCGAATCTGACGGTGCTGGACAATGTGAGAATCGCCTACCACCCGCATGCGAAATACGGATTTTTGGACGGTATCCTGCGAACGCGCCTGTTCGAAGAGGGCGAGCAGGAGATGACGGAGCGGGCACAGGATTTTCTCGCCATCTTCTCTCTGGAACGGATTCAGAACGAACTGGCCTGCAACCTCCCTTATGGCCAACAGCGGCGAGTGGAAATTGCGCGCGCCCTGGCATCGGATCCGCGGCTGTTGCTCCTGGATGAGCCGGCGGCTGGAATGAATCCCTCCGAGATCGTCAATCTGATGGAACTGATTCACTTCATCCGGGACCGGTTCGAGTTGACCATCCTCTTGATCGAACACCAGATGCGGGTGGTGATGGGCATCTGCGAGCACATCACGGTGATGGACTTCGGTGAGGTCATCGCGCGGGGAAACCCGAAGGAAATTCAGGAGAACCCGAAGGTCATCGAGGCCTATCTAGGCAAGGGAGCCGTCAATGCTTCTTGATGTGAAGGATCTGAACGTTTATTACGGCGCCATTCACGCGCTTCAGGGAATCTCCTTTAACGTCAACGAAGGGGAGATCGTTACTCTCATCGGCGCCAACGGGGCCGGCAAGTCTACCACCTTGCGCACCATCTCCGGCTTGCTCCGTCCCCGCCGCGGCTCGGTCAGTTTCAAGGACGAGGACATCACCATGATCCCGGCGGAGCAGATCGTCCGGCGCGGGGTGGTGCAGATCCCGGAGGGGCGCAAGATTTTTGCCCCCATGACAGTGCGCGAGAACCTGGAAATGGGCGCCTACACGCGCACCAATCCGACGGAAATCCAACAGAGCATGGAACGCGCATTCGCCAGCTTTCCACGTCTCAAGGAGCGCCTCAACCAACTCGGCGGAACACTGTCCGGCGGTGAGCAGCAGATGCTGGCCATGGCGCGCGCGATGATGAGCCGCCCTGTTCTCCTGCTCATGGACGAGCCGTCCATGGGCCTCAGCCCGATCATGACGGAAGAGATTTTCCGCATCATTCAAGAGATCAACTCCAAAGGAACCAGCATCCTGCTGGTGGAGCAGAATGCTCTGATGGCTTTGCAGATTGCCAGCCGGGCTTATGTGCTGGAGACGGGAACCATTGTCCTGGAAGGCTCGGCCAAAGAGCTGCGCGAGAGCGCGCGCGTGCGCGAGGCCTACCTCGGGCATTGAAGACCGGGCTCTTTCAGAGTCAGGTTGAAGTTACATGCCGTTGCGGACGGGTTCTCCGGAACGGCATTTCCGCGCATGGACCAAGAGCAATTCCAGAGATGCTGTATCCTTCGCTGCGGGTGTCATCGTGAGGAGGTTCGCCGCTTTTGCGAACCGACGTGACGATCTATGCATTTCAGCGGGCGTCACTCGAAGGCCGGAAAAGCAAATACATGGGCCCTCACGTCGCGTCCTAACGGACGCTCCTCAGGGTGACACGCTGGAATAATCGTTCTTGGGATACACCAACCCGGTCGTCGGGCTAGCGAACCATGGCGATGCGAACTTCGGGTAGTTCGAGGTAATACAAGAGCATCCCCGAGACTGCCATCGATATGCAGGAGAGGGAGACGTAGGGGCCATTGAGCGCCATTTCGCCATTGACCATGTGAGTGGCGTGAGGCCAAAGCATCATGAGACGGCTGATGATGTTGAAGCCGTGACAGAACGAGAGCACGTGCCAGGGCCAGACGTCGGTGCTGTGCCGCACAATTAATTGCAGGTCGGCCAGCACGACCATGATCAACAGCAGAAGAGGCAGCCACCATTCCTGGGAAGTCGCCGCAAACGATGCTGCCGGAAACAACAAGAACGGGATCACTTGAAGAATCAAAACGACGACAATAATCCCACGACTGGCGATCATCCGGGACGACATGATGACGTTCTCCTGAGCTGTGTTCCAATCAAGTTATAAAGTTCCCCATGTCCGGCTGTCAAGCACTGTTGGAGCGCATTTGGGTGCGTGGTTGAAGCGTGAGATGATTGCTCGCGAGGGTTTGCGGGTTAACGGAACTGCGGAGGGTGCCGAGGCGTTGGGACAATACTTGGCGGTGCGGCGGCGAGCTATCACAAAGAAGCGTGACCAGGGTCACTGCCGCGGTTCAAACGCCTTGGCATAAGAATCCGTCGTTCAACAATCCAATGCATCGCACTACTTCCCCGAAATGCGGTTCTAGTCTAAGCTGACTAGACCCGGCTGTTGCGGTGCGCAGAATGGGGATTTCGACGAGCAGTAAAAGGAGACGGAGTGAAAAAACTGTTCTTGACTGCGATTCTTTGCCTGTGGACGTATGCTGCTTTTGCTGCGGACACGATCAAAATTGGACTGCTGGCACCTATAACAGGCGCTTATGCGAGTGAGGGCCAGGGGATGAAACAGGTGCTCGAGCTTCTAACGGCGGACGTAAACGCCAAAGGGGGCATCCAGGGGAAACAGGTCACGCTGATTACCGAAGACGACGGTAGCGATCCGCGCACGGCAGCTCTGGCCGCGAACAAGCTTATTTCGCAGGGCGTGGTTGCCGTGATCGGCACCTACGGCTCTTCCGTAACCGAGCCGACGCAGGGCATTCTTGACGAGTCCGGGATTGTGCAGATTGCCAACGGCGCCACCGCCATTCGCCTCACGGAAAAAGGATTGAAGATGTTCTTCCGGACCTGCCCTCGCGACGATGAGCAGGCCAAGGTGGCGGCCGCGACCATCGCGAAATTAGGCTACAAGAAGATCGCGATCCTCCACGACAACTCGACCTATGCAAAGGGCCTGGCCGAGGAGACCAGAGGCCTGTTGCAGAAGCAGCCGGGCGCACAGATTGTTTTCTTCGACGCTCTTACTCCCGGGGAGAACGACTACAACACAATTCTGACCAAGGTGAAGCAAGCTCAGCCCCAAGTGGTTTTCTTTACCGGCTACTATAAGGAGGCAGGTCTGCTGCTGCGGCAGAAGAAGGAGATGGGCTTCAACGTTCCGTTCATCGGCGGCGATGCCACCAACAATACTGATGTGGTAAAAATCGCGGGCGTGCCGGCGGCTGCGGGCTTCTATTTCATAAGCGCGCCTCTGCCGCAGGATCTGCCAACCGCGAAGGCCTTCATCGATCAGTTCAAGAAAAAGTACGGCGCCGAGCCGAACTCAATTTACCCGGTTCTGGCCGGCGATGGTTTCAATGTGGTCGTGGCCGCACTCAAAGGCACCAAGGGCGGGAATTCGGCGCAGGTGGGAGCCTATCTGCACAACACCCTGAAGGACTTCCAGGGACTCACCGGGAAGATTTCCTTTAATGCCAAGGGCGACCGCGTGGGCGAGGTTTATAAAGCGTACAAGGTCGATGCCAAGGGCAGTTTCATTATGCAGTAACCTGAGTTTGCATGGGATACGCCGGGACTCTCCGGCGTATTCCCGGCAAGCCTTTTCACGGTAGATTGAGCGCGTGGCCGGCCATGGAATTTGCCATCATCAACGATTCAGGGGTCGAAGACCACATTGAATGATGTAATGATGCCCCGTCCGCTGCACGGCCGTTCTCTTCAGCATCCCGTTCAATTTTCTTATTTTTTTCACGGGTGCCGCATTGCGTCCGGAGGGAGGGCGCGTTCGCATTCGAAGCCGGGGGAAGGCCGGAAATATCTATATATGTTGAGGGCGCTGCGCTAACGCCCCCTGAGGAGCAATCATGCTTAGAGAGGTGTTCATCGGGCTATCGGAGAACCAGTCTCTGCGTCATTTTGCGGAGAGGTCTCCGTTGGGGCTTAAGATGTCTCGCAGATTTGTCGCCGGAACGACGATCGAAGAGCTGATCCAGGCGACGGAGACAGTGAACAAACTCGGTATTCACGCCAGCGTCGATAATCTGGGCGAGAATGTTACAAACCGTGAGGAGGCAGTAGCCAGCGCCAGGGTTTATCACCAGTTGCTGGACGAGATCGAGCGTCGCAAGCTCGATGTCAATGTAAGCCTCAAGCTGACTCACATGGGTCTCGATGTCGACGAGAAGCTTGCCCGGCAGGTGGTGACCGAATTGGTCGAGCACGCGGCGCGAATCCAAAATTTCATCCGTGTGGATATGGAAGGCTCGGCCTACACGCAGCGCACTCTGGATTTCGTGCGCGAACTGCATCGCCAGCCCGGCTGTGCCGGCCGCGTGGGCACCGTGTTGCAGGCCTATATGCACCGCACCATGGACGATGCGAAGCTCCTGGTTTCCGAAGGCATTCGCATCCGCTTGTGCAAAGGCGCCTACAAGGAACCGCCGGAAATCGCATTCCAAGCGAAGCCCGAGGTGGACGCGAACTACGTGCGGGTAGCCAAATACCTGCTGAAAGGCGGCGTTTTTCACGGCTTGGCGACTCACGATGAGGCGATTATTACGGAAATCAAGAACTGGGCGAAGGCCGAGGGGATTACACCCGGCGCGTTTGAGTTCCAGATGCTGCACGGGATCCGGCGTGACTTGCAGGAGCAACTGGCACGAGAGGGATGGGGCGTTCGGGTCTATATTCCATTCGGAACCGAGTGGTATCCGTACTTTATGCGGCGGCTGGCGGAGCGCCCTGCAAATGTCTGGTTCATTACCAAAAACCTGCTCCGGGGATAAGGCAATCGCGGAGTGGCGGAAGCCGGGGGTCGAGGAATAAAGTTAGAGCGGCGACTCTAATTCATAATTCGTGATTTTGGACATAATCACGGCGGCGGTGCCGCACACCTCGATGCTGGCGTTAACCAACGCCACGCTGCCTTATGTGCTGCGTTTGGCCAAGTACGGCGAACATGCCATGGCCGATGCGGATATTCGCGGAGGCGTCAACACCTATCGCGGCTTTCTCACCTACGCCGCGGTTGCCGAATCGCAGAAAAAGACTTGGAAGCCGGTGGAAGAGCTGGTGAGAGCGTAAGACAGTCTGGTTAAAGCGATCCCCGGTCGGTGTATCTCGGCATAGACTCAGTTTGTCATGGCGACCGGAGCGCCGAGCGCCAGTGGCCGGAGCAGCCAAGCTGCGTACCCGACGTTACCTTGCAAGCAAAAGGCTATTCGGGAGCGGAGCCACCCTTTGTTTTTTCAGCGGTAGAAACAAAAGGTGGCTCGACTTCGCTCGCCATGACATCCTCTTGGGATTTTGGCCGGGTGGCCTATCCTGGTTGCTTTTGCCAGGGTAGGGCTTTTTGTTGGTGAACTATGCTGGGAAGAGTCAACAAACCACCTTGCCCAGCACTGGAACTGCCCCACTCAAGCCAACGGAAGGCTTGAATGGGCCACCAGCCAGCCAAGCCTCACATGACCGCAGACACTTCTCTGTAACAACCTCAAGGCAAAAAAACGCGGTGGGCATTTGCCCACCGCGCGAGAGAATCTCGATACCCGCCATTAAGGCACGGGAGGAGATTACTGCTTAAACCACTGCAACGCGATCTGCGGAGCAATGTAGGAACCGCTATTGTGGCCGGAAACCGTCATTTCCACACCGAAAATAATGCCCGTGTTTCCGGTGAAGTTGTATTCCAGAGCCGGGTCAATTCTGAAGCTGCTGAAGGTAGCGCAACTGCTGGTAGGAGTTGTGCTGAAAGTGCTGCAGCTGCCAGGGATCAATGCGCCCGCTGTGGTCTTTTGCGTGGTCCCACTACCGTATTTCCAGTAGAAGTCCCATGCCGGGACCCAGTGCTTGGTCAAGCTATACTCCATGCCAATCTGGGTCTTGTAGTAGTCGCCCTGGTTTTCTACACAGCTTGCGGCCCCGCCAGTGCAGCCGCCGAAGGTGAGCTTCTTATTCTGCAAGGGGAACAAGAAGCTCTGAGCGGCACGGACGCGGAGAATGCGGCCGCCCGGCATCCAGAACGGTCTCTGGACCCAAAGGCCGATGCCCGGAGTCCAAACATTGTCAAGACCGGCTCCGGTCGGGGCGACGACCAGCGGCGTGATGGTGAACGATAAGGGAGTTTTCCCTTCCTTGAACTTCAATATCTGTATCGGTACGCGGATCGTGAGGTTGTCCACTTCCATGCCGCTGCTGCCGCCGCCGGCTACCCGAGCGCCGTCAAAGGCGGGCAGGAGCTGCAGGTTGACCCTGTTGGTCAAGCCATAGGTAAACAGAGTCACCGACTGGTAATCGTTGTCATACGCCTTAGCACGATGCTGGTTACCGCTGTTATCGTACGCACCGTTGTCCTGCTCGACAACGAAGTAGGTCTCGACGTAGAAGCTGTTCTTCGGCAGTGTGTTGGGGTTTGGCGTCTCGAGTGGGCCGGTCCAGTTGGCGTCACCCAATTTTTCGCGCTCACCGGCGAACGCGGGTGTTAAAGCTACCAGCGTAAGCGCCAGCAGTACGGCTACAAAAATCTTTCCCCTAATGGCCATTTAAGTTACTACCCCCTTGTTAACAAGTTTTGGGATTGGATTAGTTTCGTATTCCAGCTCACGATTCGTCGGTGAGCAAAGTCACTGAAATGTGTGACGAATACGAATTGACCTGCCCCGTTCACCTGGGTGGCGGGGCCTGTTTTGAGCATGCCGGAGCATAGCACGACAAGCAGGTATTCGGCACGGGTATTCTGCGGGAATTTGAGGCCACTTTCCGGCGGAATCAGCCTGATAAATGGCAAGGAAAATTCATTTCTGTCTTTGAACTGCCAGACTGTGCATTGAACAAGCAGACTGTGCATTGAGCGGGCAGGCGCGGGAGAGTTTCCAGGGATGTTTCGCGACGCTCAGCATGACAGCACGGAATCAATTCTACTTTGCAAAGCGTCTACCTGCGCCACCAAGCCACCTGAAGAACTACCCCAGGTTAGCCCAGCCACCCCAGCGAGCTGTGCTCGCCGGGGGCCCCGACGCGGGCGAACCTGGGGCACCCGCCTGAGAACCGGTTATCAAGGGCACCGCGAAAAGTCCCACATCTGCTAACTGCGGCAGATATGGGGCACCGGCGAAAGTCCCACATCTGCTAACCACAGCAGATGTGGGGCACCATGACAGCACAGATTGCTGCTTGTTCATGCCCCGTGCGCTGGGAGCTTTTATGGCACAACACAGGTGGAAACGATGCTGCGGAGCAGTCCGACAAAGGACGTGTGGCCGGTGCAGTCGATGCCGTCGACGAGCAGATCGGCTGCAAACGTTGCCCCATCGCGGGCTCCGGCGGCCACGCTAGCGGCAATGAGTTCTCGCTCAAGCTCCGGAGTGTGCAGCAAGGCCGGTTGTCGCCGCAGCACGGCGAGCGCGGCCGCGACCGCATAAGCACCCCAGTTCGAAACCGACGCGCTGACCATGATATCGGTTGCAATCGCCGTTACCACGCCCGACGGGCAGCCATTCAAGCATCGGCCGGCCAGGGGCAGGCTGTCGGCTATCTGCCGCCGAACCGCGCCGAAGCCGACCTCGTTGCCTCCGTCGCCGATGCCAATCGTCAGCACGCCCTGGCCGCGCGCCGCGTCCGCCAGCAGGTAAAGGTGTCCGACGTCCTCGGGAGAGCCGCAGTCGCCGCGTATGCCGTGGAAATAGCCCTCGGCGTTGGGGCCGGGCCGCTCGACGAAGATGACCGCCGCCGGACGATGCTTGGCGACGAGCGCGGCAGCCGCGAGACGCCCGGCGTCTATCCCGACCGGGAAGCTCTCGACAGTGATCGATCCACGGCCGTCGAGCGTCTTGCCGAGCAAGTTGCCGGTTGCCGATACCGGCGCCAGATGCGCCTGTTCCGTGACCAGCACAGCATGCGCGCCCAAGCCCTTGGCAAGCGCCCTGGCCAGCACGGCCGCGCCGGGCGGGCCGTCCGTCTCGCCGCAAGGAAGGTTGGGAGGCAGTCCGAAGCCGGTGACGATGAGCACGGCATCACCCTCGCCGACCACCTCGGCCAGACGGCGCGCGGCCAGCGTGGAGAGCGGCTCGCCGTGGTAGCGGCGGCAAATCTCATATAACCGCACGACAATTCCCGGGGGAAGCCCGCCGTCGACCGGACGGACCTCGACCGTCATCAGCCGGTCAAAGCGCTCCCCGAAGACGGAAGCAAGCGCTTCCGTGTTGAAGTTGTCGTTCCGCCAATCACGTCCGGTCACGCTGAGTCTCCTTCATCGGGCCCCACGAGGTTGATCTAACAGGCTGCTGAAAAATTCGTAGCAGTGTCATCCTGAGGTCGCGCCGGCTTTGCGCGACCTCAGGATCTGCTTTATTCTCAGCACGCGCAAACAGCAGATCCTTCGCTCCTCCACCCCAGCAACGGCAAAAGCGGCCGTCGCCGGGGACCCCGGCTGCGCTCAGGATGACACCTCGGAAAACAGTTTTTCAAAACGCGCTAAAGAACCGAGAATTCGTTGTTCATCATATCGGTGATCAGCATGTGG
>JBEKBO010000065.1:0-28380 GCA_050015355.1 Candidatus Korobacteraceae bacterium
TCTGCTGGAAGCCCTCGAACAGGCTGCTGCTCTGGCCCTCGCAGCTATCACCCCGGACAACGCCGCAGCTTGGTTCAAACACTGCGGATACGGTATATAGCTTCATGGGAACCGCTCTAACGTGGGGTAGTTCCGTTCCAACACTCAGACTGTCATGGCGAGCGAAGTCGAGCCACCTTTTGTTTCTTTTGTTTTCTGTCGGGTGCCCCAGGTTCTGCGCCGCGCAGTTCGGCGCTAACCTGGGATAGTTTCCTGGACTGCCGCGCGACTAGGGTGGTACAACAAAGGCCCCCTAGTGAAACAGCAATCCTCCGTTCACGTTGTAGGCCTGCCCGGTAATGAAGCTTGCTTGGTCGGATGCCAGGAAGGCGACGAGGTTAGCGACATCCTCCGGCTCGGCGATTCTGCCCAGCGGAGTTGCATCCACTGCCTGCTTGATGATCTTGGCGCGAAACTCTTCCAGCGGAATCCCTTTTTCTTCCGCCTGCGCCCGTTCCCAATAGCTCAGACGGTCGGTGTTAATCGCCCCAGGGCAAGCCGCATTGACCGTAATGCCGTAGCGAGCCAGGTCGATCGCGGATGCTTGCGTCAATCCGACAAGCGCGAACTTGGAGGAGCAGTACGCCGCCGCCATGGCGTGCGCCTGCCTGCCGCTGTTCGAGCCGATGTTGATGATCCGCCCGCCTTCTCCCCGCCGGATCATCTCGCGCGCCACCAGCTTGGTGAGAATAAACACGGCCGTGATATTGATCGTCTGCACATGGTTCCACACCTCTTCGGCGAGCTCCGTAATCGGAACCTTATCTTTGCCGACGAGGGCCCGGGCATTGTTGACCAGAATGTCGATCCGCCCAAAATGCGCCACTGCCTGTTTAACCAAGTCATGAATCTGTTCGCTGCTGCCCAGGTCGCACGGAACTGGCAGGCAGCGGACTTTCATGGCCAGCGCTTCCTGCGCCACGCTGTCGATGCCGCGCCACGCCGAGCGCACTTCCGCCGCCGGAAGGTCATCAGCTTCCCGGTGAACATCCGTCAACACCAGATCCACGCCATCTTGCGCCAGCTTCAACGCCGTGGCCCGGCCTACTCCCTTCATGCCGCCGGCGCCGGTTATCAGCGCCACCTTGCCCTTCAGTCCGTACACAACAAGCCTCCCGATTTCGATTTTGATCTGTAAATTTCTGTGAATTTGAGTGGTCGCCAACAAGATAGCAGAACCCGCCGGAGGTTTTGTGCTGTCATGTCGGGTGCCCCAGGTTCCGCGCCGACGAGCACTCCTTTGAGACACACCGCGCGGTTTGTTAGAGCTGCGTCATTCGTAGCAAACGGCTCATTCGGCAGTTCGGCGCTAACCTGGGGTAGTCCCACATTCGCCGGGTGCCCCACGTCCCGTCCCGCTTTTGGACTGACGTGGGGTAGTTTCTTGGACTGTCGTCGCCGGGTGCCCCATCCTTAGTCGCTTCTTTGCGACTAGGGTGGGGTCTTTACTGGATGCAATCTACCGCGAATCGCTCTAACGGCTGAACGCCGCCTGCAACTCCTTTTGTCCCTTCACTCCATTTTGCAGGAGCAGCATCAGCAGGATGCGCGCCTTCTGCGGAGAGAGGTCGTCTCCCATCACCGCGCCGGCATCGACCAATGTCTTGCCGCCGCCCTCCCAACCGTAGTTGGGCAGCACGCGGCCGTTGGGCACGCGCGATGTAATCACAAGTGGAATGCCCTTAGCCATCGTTTCCTTAATAACGCCGAACATCGGCAGGTTCACATTACCCCAGCCCAGTCCCTGAATCACGATCCCCTTGGCTCCGTGCTCAACCGCGGCTTTTATCAGGTAACCGTCGGCTCCGCCATACATGGGGACGATCTCCACATACGGCATGGTCTCAGCTTTGAGCGGCACGTATTGCCGGCGCAGTGGCGAGCGCGAATAAATGATGCGGTCGAAGTCCACCTCACCCAAAAATCCAAAATCGCCCGACTTGAAGGTTTCAACGCTGGAGGTGTGCGTCTTGGTGACGTCGCGCGCCGCGTTGATCTGGTTGTTCATGACCAGCATCGAGCCCTTGCCCTTCGATTGCGGATCAACGCAGATGCGCACCGCGTTCAGCAGGTTACGAGGGCCGTCAAAGTCGGATTCGGAAGCATTGCGCTGTGCCCCGATCAGCACAACCGGTTTAGTGGAATCAACCGTAAGATCCAGCCAGTAGGCGGTCTCTTCGAGAGTGTCGGTTCCGTGTGAAATAATCACCCCCGCAACCTCGCTCCGGCCCAACGCCGTATTCACCTCGCGGGTGAGAGCAACCCAGCGCGGCGGATCCATATAGTCCGAGGGCACGTTGGAAGCGTTCTTCACTTCTACCGTGGCGTACTGCGACACTTCAGGGACTGTTGCCAGCAGATCCTCGCCCGAAATCGCCGGTACCGGCGCTTTCTTTACCGGATCAATCTTCATCGCGATGGTCCCGCCCGTGGCGATGAAGACCACGACCGGCTTTGTCGCGGCAACCGCCGCAGTCGAGATCAGAAAGATCATTAGCAACAGCACAGACTTGGTCTTGCGATGCATAGGCTTCCTCCCGTTCACATCCAGCAGGCTGTACTCATATTGACCGCAAAACTATACACGCGGGCAGGGCTTTGCTCAACTTGGTAGTGGTGCACCCTTTCGCTCAGGCTTAGTCCGACAGAGGTCGCCGGGTGTCGGGTGCCCCAGGTTCCGCGCCGACGAGCACTCCTTTGAGACACACCGCGCGGTTTGTTAGAGCTGCGTCATTCGTAGCAAACGGCTCATTCGGCAGTTCGGCGCTAACCTGGGGTAGTCGGTGGGCAACTGCCTTGGCACGTCCTCACCTTCAGCCGCGCTTCTCATCGCGAGCCGTGCCGAGTCCTTTGCGGATGACTCCGACCGTGATTTCCCGTTTCACCAGGCTCAAGGCTTCATCGAGCGTGGCCCATCGCGCCTCGCTCACGTCGCTGGCGGCCCTGAGTTCGCCTCCGGTTACCGAACAGAGGTAGTCAACCAGCACATAGTGGTACTGCGTCTTCCCTTCCGCGTCCGTGACGATACTGTCGAAGACGTCGAGCACCTCTTCGCTCTTCACCCTTAATCCGGTTTCCTCTTCGATCTCGCGCGCGACACCGTCGCGCAACGTCTCGCCCAGCTCCAGCATTCCGCCCGGAATCGACCACTCTCCCATGCGTGGAGCTTTGGCGCGGCGCACCAGCACCACGCGTCCATTCTGTACGACCACGCCTCCCACGCCCACAATCGGGCGATCCGGGTACTCGCGCTTTACGCTTTCTGTTCCTGTCGAGGTATTGGTCATGAGAAGAAATTTCGCGGACTCACGTCGCGTATCTTCCAGCCGCTTCCAGTCCGGCTGAATTCAAAAGTCAGCTCTGCTTCCCGGCGCATCGCGGGGCCGCCGGAACGCGGAATCCCCTCCAGTTTGAAAATCGCCGTGGCCGTCAATTTATCCTGCTCGAATGAACTCCCCTCCAGCCGCACGGACGCGCGAAAGGATTCATATTGCGCAAAAAAGGCTTCCACCTGGTCCTGGAACGCCAAGTATCCCGGCATGCCTTCGCGGTCAAAAGCGCCGAGCATCCGCCGCGAATTGTGGGTTTCGAATCCGTCGCGGACCTGGTTCAGCAGCTTCTGTTCAATCTGATTTGCAGAGAAAGCATCCGGCGGCGCGTCCCCCGTTCCCGTGCTGTCTTGCGGTGGCGCGGCAGACGCCAGCAGCATGGAACACGCCAGCAACACCATTACCGTCACCCATCTGAACCCGTTCATAGCTTCAACCCGCTGCCCCACTTGTTATTGAACACAACCCTCTCCATGGCAAAGCGTTTACCGTAGGGTTTGTCCGGACCCTTCAGATGTCCAATGGCCAGCAGGGCAACGACCCGCACGCGGTCAGGTATGCCGAGTGTTTGCCTGACTGCCGCTTCGGAAAAACCTTCCATGGGAGCCGTGTCGTATCCGAGCGTTTCAGCCGTCCACATCATTGTGGTCAGGGCGATCATCGTGTGCCGGTTCACCCACAGGCCGAAATCGGGTGCCACGCCGCCCTTGTCTCCGGCCTGCGCTCCCAGAAAATTATTCAGGTTCTGTCGAATCACGTTCCGCGTGCCTTCGTTCAACTCTGCCAGTTGCAGCATCTCCTCCATGTCGCCGCCCTTCCAGCCCTCCGGATCTCCGCATGCCACGATCACCACCGGAGCTTCCTCCACCTTCGGTTGACCCATGGCTGCCGCCCGCAGCCGCTTGCGCGCCTCCGGATCGCGCACCACGACGAACCTCCAGGGTTGCAGGTTATAGCCGCTTGGCGCTTCCAAACCGGCCTGCAGAATCTTCTTCAGGTCTCCGTCAGGCACCGGAGTGCCGTCAAAGCTCGGCGTGGCGCGCCGATACTTAATCGCTTCGCTCAATGGCTTTTCGGCAGTTCGCGTTTCCATATGGCAGTCCTTTCAAGAGATTGGTTACGCACAGAAGCCCGGAACACCGCTAAAGCTTGTTTCAGAAATAACTTTTTTGAAGGGGCGTGGCTTTAGCTTTAGCCGCGCCGTCCAGAGACAAAAAGGATACGGGCTTTAGCCCCAGAGGGAATTCGCCGTTTCCTTGCATCGATTTATGAAACGAGCTCTACCAAAACAATGAAGTATACGCCGACTTAAACCTGTCCGGCTGGCGCGCGCCCGTCTTGACGGCATCCAACCGCCTATGGCTCTTGAGGAATACAACCGAAAACGGCACTTCGACCAGACGCCGGAGCCTCCGGCCAAACTTGCTCGCCGCTCCCAACATCGGTTCGTCGTGCAGAAACATCGTGCATCGCATCTGCATTACGACTTTCGCCTCGAAATGCAAGGCGTGCTGAAGTCCTGGGCCGTTCCCAAGGGGCCGTCGCTTGATCCCGCCGACAAACGGCTTGCCATGCAGGTGGAGGATCACCCGGTCGAGTACATCGATTTTGAGGGCACCATCCCGCAGGGCAATTACGGCGCGGGCGTCGTGATGGTGTGGGACAAGGGAACTTGGGAGCCCTCGCCGCCCCCCGGTGCCAAGCCGCCTGCCACAGCCGCCCAAGCCGATGCGCTGGCGGCCGCCATGCTGGAAAAGGGCGATCTCAAGTTCCGGCTTTACGGCAAGAAGCTGAATGGTGAATTCGTGCTGGCCAAGATGCGCTCGCGCCGGCCCGGTAGCAAAGGCACCGAATGGCTGCTGATCAAGCATCGCGACTCCACCGCCGCCGCCGGTTATGACATCGACAAGTTTGACGGTTCGGTCCTGACCGGCCGTTCGCTTGACGAGATCGCAGGCGACGCCGCCAGCGCCGAGTGGAAGAGCAGCCGCCCCGCTGCCCGAGCCGGAAAGAATGCATGGCTCGCTTCCTCGATTGCCGCTCATGACCGGCAACAGGCCCCGGTTGATGCCCCGTCTCGCGGCGTGCGGCAAAAACGGCCGGCCGGCAAGCCTGCGAAGCCCAGGCAGAGCTCGACGCCAACCAGCCAGACAGCCTCAAAATCTGCGGGCAAAAACCAGACAGCCTCAAAATCTTCAGCCAAGAAATCTTCGGGCAAGAAAGAGAGCGAGCCGGCAGACTACCGCCTGAGCTCGTTGCCGGGAGCCGTTCGCGAGCCCATGCCGAGCTCGATTCGTCCCATGCTGGCGACCCTTGTGGATGGTCCGTTCAACAGCCCTGAGTGGCTGTACGAGGTAAAGTGGGATGGCTTTCGCGCGCTTGCCTTCGTAGAGGATGCCAGAGTCCGCCTGCTTTCACGCAATCAGAACGATCTCACCGGCGCCTATCCGGAGCTGTCGGTCATTCCACGCTGCGTGCATGCCAGGAGCGCAATTCTTGACGGAGAAATCGTCGCTCTCGACGAGCAAGGCCGCTCCAGCTTCAGCCTGATGCAGCAGCGCACCGGAACCGGCTCCGGCGGACGCCGCCTGCGCGTCAGCCGCAGCGACATTCCCATCCTTTATTACGTCTTCGACCTGCTTTACCTGGACGGCTACAGCCTCTTTCGCGTCGCTTTGAAAACCCGCAAACATCTGCTGCGCGAAGTTCTCGCGGAAAACCAGTGGGTGCGTTATTCCGAACATTTCGACGACGGAATTCAACTCTACCGTGCGGCCCGCGAGCGCCAGTTGGAAGGAATCATCGCCAAGCGAAGCTCGTCCTGCTACCTGACCAAGCGCTCGCGCGATTGGCTCAAGATAAAACTCACGCATGAGCAGGAGTGCGTAATCGGCGGCTACACAGACCCGCGCGGTTCACGCGAGCACTTCGGCTCGCTTGTGCTTGGGCTCTACGAAGGCGGCCGGCTGATCCACGTCGGACAGGCGGGGAGCGGCTTCAATGCCGGCACGCAGCAGCAGGTCTGGAAGCTGCTGGCGGCCCGCAAGACCGCAAAGAATCCCTTTGCCAACGGCGTCGAAGCGACCCGTACCGTGCACTTCGTGCGGCCTGAGTTGGTGGCGCGGATCAAGTTCACCGAATGGACGCACGAAGGCCAAAGCGGGGCGATCAAGATGCGAGCACCAGTCTTCCTCGGGCTGAGAAACGATAAGGAGCCATGGGAGTGCACCTTCGAGCGGCCGCGCAGTGCGGCGCGAGAAGCACAATTGGCCAACGAGAGCAAAGACAGCAAAGCCGCCTGATGATTTTCATCGGCGGCTCTGAGACCCAACTCATTCTGTTGGGTGGCCCATTCAAGCCATCTGTTGGCTTGAGTGGGGCAGTTGGTTGGTGCCCCACGGTCGCCCGCTTTTGGCTAACGTGGGGTAGTTCTTCCGCGCTGTCCTACTCGTGCGACGGCTTATCCGGGGTCGCGGATGGCTGCCCGCCAGACGGATGCGCCCTGTGCTGCTGCCATCTCGCTCGTCGCCGCTCTGCCAGTTGCTGATGCTCGGTTATGATCTTCTGCACCTCGACACGCTGATCGGACGTAAGCACGCCATTGATTTGCAGGCCGGCCTTGACATATTGATCGATCATTGCCGAGAGCTGTTGCTTCAACTGGTCGGCATTCTTCTGAATTGCCGCCTGGTCCGGCCGGTCCGTAAAGATTTGCTTGGCCAGCGTGGCGCGCAAGTTCCTCATCGAATCGACATCAGGTCTGGCGTTGGTTCGCGCCTGCTTCAAGTCCGCCTTGATCTGCGATTCCTGTTCGGACGTCAGCTTGAGGCGCACTGCCATCCTTTCAAACCGCATGTGCATGCCCATCCCGGGCCGGCCATGCTCATAGGCGGCGACGCCGGCGATTGCCGCGCCGAGGACGATGACACCGACAAACAAAGCGATCCACGTTGCTCGTTTCATCACGTTAGAAACTCCTGGAGGACAACATTTCCGTAGTCCCACTACTCGTATTAACCATTTCTGACGCAAACAGTTGCGTTTCGAAGCTGGTTTCCCAGAGAATAGGAGAATAGATGTTTTGGGGTTGAGGGCATTGCCTTCTATGCTGTCTTTCAGGCTCGTCTACAGCGACCGATATCTGCTCCCCATGGGGCATCACGTCTTTCCAAGTCAGAAGTATAGGCTTGTTCGCGACCGTTTGCTCGAACTCGGAGCAGCCGTCCCGTGGGATTTCGTCGAGCCCAAGCCCGCCGCCGATGAGGACATCCTTCTGGTGCACACCCCTGTGTACGTGCAGAAGCTGAAAACCGGGACTCTCTCGGTCCGCGAGGAACTCGAACTCGAGGTGCCCTACAGCAAACTGCTGGTCGAGGCGTTTTGGCTGATGGCCGGCGGCTCCATTCTCGCGGCTGACCTGGCGCTTCGGGACGGCGTGAGTATAAACCTCGGCGGCGGCTTCCACCATGCTTTTCCTGACCACGGCGAGGGGTTTTGCGTCGTCAACGATATCGCCATCGCCATCCGCAAAATGCAGAAGGATGGACGAATCAAGCGCGCCATGACCGTCGATTGCGATGTCCACCAGGGCAACGGCACGGCGGTTATTTTTGGCGGACATGCCGAGCCATTTCCGCTTCCTGCAGGTTGGTCCGCTTCCTACACGGCTCCGCCGCCTGCTTCCGAGACTATGGTTCAGGGCCACGCGGGCGACGTGTTCACCATCTCCCTGCACCAGTTGAACAACTACCCTGTCTGGAAACCGGCGTCCTCGATGGACATCAACTTGCCCGATGGAGTCACCGACAGCGAGTATCTGTACTGGCTTGAAAGAGCGCTGATCTCGGCGCGCCGGCTGTTTGAGCCGGAGCTGATCTCCTACGTCGCCGGCGCCGATCCCTATTGCCGCGATCAGCTTGGGGGCTTGGGCCTCACCATCGAAGGTCTTCAGCAGCGGGACGAAATGGTCCTCAGCTTTGCTCGCGACTGGGGCGTGCCGGTGATGGTCACCTACGCCGGCGGATATGCCGAGAAGTTGGAGGATACCGTTGCCATTCACGCCAATACGGTTCTCGCCGCGGCCAAAGTGTTCACCGGCATAGGGGCGAAAGCGCGCCCCTCCCAAGTGACTGGCGCTCAAGGCAACAAGGCCGCCGACTAGCCGCAGTCCCTCTTGTTGGTGTGTCCAAATTCCCAAGAGGATGTCATGGCGACCGGAGCGAAGCGGAGCGGAGCCACCCTTTGTTTTGGCAGCAGAAACAAAAGGTGGCTCGACTTCGCTCGCCACGACAATTGAGTTTACGGCGGGATATGCCTACAGGGAACTATTCCAGCCCTGCCCCCGCCTTCGAGGACTGCTAAAATCTTATTGGGAATCCTAGAGCATCCCTATGTTCGATAACCTTACCGACAAACTGCAACGCGCCTTCAAGAATCTCCGCGGCCAAGGCAAGCTGAGCGAAGAGAACATCGGCGAAGCCCTGCGTGAAATCCGCCTGGCGCTGCTTGAGGCCGATGTCAACTTCAAGGTCGTCAAGGAATTGATCGACCACATTCGCGAGAAGGCGGTCGGCCAGGAAGTCATGACCGCTCTGTCGCCGGCCGAGCAGGTCGTGAAGATCGTTCGCGACGAACTCATCGAATTGCTTGGACACGATACGGCCAAGCTCAAGTTCGCCTCGCAGCCGCCCTCGGTCATACTCATGGCCGGCCTGCAGGGCTCGGGCAAAACCACCACCTCCGGCAAGCTCGCATCATGGCTCAAAAAGAACGGCCGCCGCCCCATGCTGGTCTCGGTCGACGTCTATCGGCCCGCCGCGCGCGAGCAGTTGAAGATCGTGGCCAAGGCCGTCAGCGCCCTGATTTATGAAGGAGCGGTGGCGGAACCCAATACCGCCTCGGTCGAGCGCCTGGCGAAAGAAGCGCGCCGCGAAGCCATCAACAACGGCTGCGACGTGCTCATTGTCGACACCGCCGGCCGTCTGCACATCGACGAGCAGTTGATGGAAGAGATGCAGTCGTTGAAACGGCTGCTGAATCCGCAGGAAATCCTCTTCATAGCCGATTCCATGACCGGTCAGGATGCCGTCAACTCCGCCAAGGAGTTCCACGACAAGCTCTCGCTTACCGGCGTCGTGCTCACCAAGATGGACGGCGATGCCCGCGGTGGCGCCGCTTTGTCCATTCGCAAAGTCACCGGGCAGCCCATCAAGTTCCTCGGCGTCGGCGAAAAGTACGATGCCATCGAGCCCTTCCATCCCGATCGAATCGTGGGCCGCATCCTCGGCATGGGCGACATCCTCTCGCTCATCGAGCAGGCCGAAGAAAAGATCGACAGGAAGAAGTCGGAAGAGTTTGCCCAAAAAGCGCTCAGCGGCGGCGGCTTCTCGCTGGCGGACTTTCGCGATCAGCTTCTGCAGGTCAAGAAGATGGGATCTCTGCAGTCGATTGTCAGCAAGCTTCCCAAGATTGGGCCGCTGGCCAACATGCACCAGGTGGCCGATAAGGTGGACGAGGGGCAAATCGGGCGCGTCGAGGCGATTATCAACTCCATGACCGCCCATGAGCGCGAGCACCACGAAGTCATCAACGGCTCGCGCCGCAAGCGCATCGCGCGCGGCTCGGGCACCACCGTGCAGGAGGTCAACAACCTGCTCCGCCAGTACGTCCAAATGCGCAAAATGTTCAAGAGCATGTCGAAGCCGAATTTCGCCCGGCGCATGGCGGGCATGAAGATGCCGGGCATGTAGTGTTTGTGTATTAAGAAGAAGAACTGCGGGTGCCCCATTCTAGTCGCCTCTTTTGCGACTAGGGTGGGGTCTTTTAGTTGTTGCAAACTTGCCCGGTGGGTGCCCCAGGTTCCGCGCCGCCAAGAAGCTCCTTTGAGACAATACGCGCAGCCTGGCTGGCCATACCGCCTGTAGCGAAAAGCTCCTTCGGCTGTTCGGCGCTAACCTGGGAGTAGTTTTTTACGACTCATTCTGAAATCGCCACAAACAACACGCCCCACCCTGTAGCTGGTGGGGCGCCGGTTAGCTGTTTGGTTTGGCCTGAGGCAGGTCGCGCTCTCAGCTCCGGTCCCGATGACCCAATGCACCAGAACCGAACCTTTCGACCCTGCGACAGACTCCCTTCCGGGGTCCCCAGCAAACGCGCTGTTACGTTTGTTGGGGTGGACTTCCCAGCAACGTTCGTGGGAATGGAAACCTGGGAATCTGGCGAGTACCAATTCCGCGTCAGGTATCTCCAACAACGTTGTTAGCTGCCGGATACACTGGCCCGGAAACTGCTTCAGTTAGAGCGAAACCGCCCTAAGCCTCAGCCACCTCACTAGTCAGATGTATGCTACAGTCGGAACTTTTTTGCATCGGACCACCTCCTTTCCAGTGTTAGGCCCATGCTAGCGCGGCCCGCCGAGGTTGTCAAAATCGGCAACAAAGAATTCCGAGATTTCTCAATCCGGACAGCGGAACCAGGATCTCGCAGTCGTCCGGTTTTGCCGCTCCGAATTGGCACTTGCGATCATCAAACTAACTAACAGTGGGAACCTCTTCGCATTTGCGCCAGCAGAGAAGCGCGGCGCAGCATTACGCAGTTTTGCAAGTCGAGCGGGAAGTCAGGGCCGCTGACCCCCATAGCGGGGGCAAATACATCCGTGTATTCGCCGAAGCCTTCCAGACCTATCGTTCGCGGCTTTCCTGCTCCGGCTTGCTGGATGAGCTGCTTCAGGCCGACGTTTTGCTGGTGGCCGACTATCATGCCCTGCCGGCTTCGCAGCACTACACGGCAAGCTTGATTGAGCAGCTTTCGGCTGCGCCGCAGCGGCCGCTGGTTTTGGCCCTGGAGGCGATTTATGCCCGCGATCAGCGCGTTTTGGATGAATGGCGCAACGGCCAGATAGCCGAACGCGAGTTGCGCAGCCGCATTCGCTTCGACTTGGACTGGGGATTCGACTGGAACCCGTTCTTTCACCTGCTTACCGCTGCCCGCCGGCGCGGAGCCCGCCTGTACGGCCTCGATGCCGCACCGCGTGGCGACCTTCGCCGCGTCGCCCTGCGCGATGAACTCGCGGCGGAGCGGATCGCGACGATTGCCCGCGAGGTGCCGGATGGCCGCCTCGTCGTGCTCTTTGGAGAAAGCCACATGGCTCCGCAGCACCTCCCGGCGGCGGTAAAGCGCAAGCTGCCGGAGACTCGCGTCCTGACCTTGCTGCAAAACGTCGATTCTCTCTACTGGAAGGCCGAGGGAGAGCCCGGAGCCCGGGTTAAGGCCGTGCGCGTCAGCGACGATGTTTTCTGTGTCTTCAACGCGACTCCGCTGGAAAAATATGAGAGCTATCGCCGTTGCCTTGAGCGCTGGCGGTAAACGCCGTTTTTCCTGACCTGCCCGGAAATGCGGCGTCCTTGAGCATCCGGGCGCACGGAATGATAAATTGAAACAGTGAATGTCGACAGTCTTAGAGAGCTGCTAGAACAAATTCGCTCAGGCCAGACCTCTCCCGACGACGCGCTGGAGCAACTCAAGGGCCTCCCTTTTGAGGACCTCGGATTTGCCAAGATCGACCATCATCGTGCTCTGCGCTCGGGAATGCCGGAAGTGATTTTTGGTCCCGGCAAATCGGCGGCGCAATTTTCCGAGATTTTCTGCCGTCTTGCTTCGCGGGGCAACAACAACGTGCTTGCCACGCGGGTTTCGCCTGAGCAGGTCGCGGCCGTTCAGGAGCGGATTCCCGAAACATCGCACAATCAATTGGCCCGCACCCTTGTGCTCAGGCAAAACCACAACCTGCCGGGAAAGGGCACGATCGTCATTGTATCCGCCGGCACCAGCGACACACCCGTTGCCGAAGAAGCCGCCGTGACCGCCGAAATCATGGGGAATTGCGTTGAGCGCATCTACGATGTCGGAGTCGCCGGCCTGCATCGCCTGCTCACCCACCGCGAGTCTTTGCAGCATGCTCGCGTGCTCATTGTCTGCGCCGGCATGGAGGGTGCGCTGCCCAGCGTCGTCGGCGGCCTGGTCGGAGTTCCCGTCATCGCCGTTCCCACCAGTGTCGGCTACGGTGCCTCTTTTGGCGGACTTACGGCTTTGCTGGCAATGCTGAACTCCTGTGCCTCGAACGTCTCGGTGGTTAACATCGACAATGGCTTTGGTGCGGCCTATGTCGGCACTCTGATCAATCGGCTGTAGGCACCGCTGCCGTCGCGCGGATGGGTGCCCCACGTCCCGCCCATGGGGCGATTGATTCGGGGTCCCGGCGAGTTTGGGTGCCCCACGTCCCGTCCCGCTTTTGGACTGACGTGGGGTAGTTGCTCGCTGGGGTGAACTTTGGGCTGACGTGGGAAAAAGCACTCGCCCGGCCAATTGGTGCCCTTCTGATATGTGCAACTCAGCTTGTAGAATGGCGCTTGCACTCTGGAAGGCAAATTTTGGACGCTCTGTCACTAGCGAAGGGATTTCCGCCGTCGGCGTTCGTATTGGCCACGCTCAGCGGCCCGCGCGAAAAATTCTGGGGTCGTCTGCTTGACCTCGACCTGCGCGGCATGGTGCTTTGCGGAGTTCTGCTCGATTCTTTCGACGATTTTGTCCGCCAATTACGGAACGGCGAAGTGGCTGTCCCGGTCACGATCTTCTTTCCGATGCATCGCGTCCAGTCGGTGGAGCTAGAGCGCTCCGGCGGGCCTGTGCCCTCGCTGCTGGAGCGTTTTCGGCAAGAGACGGGCGCCGACCCGGAGACGGTTTTCCGCGCCCCGGCGGATGAGGTGCGGCCGTGAGATCCCAGTTCTGGACCGCGCCCAATCAGATCACGCTCTTACGGCTTATCTTCGTTCCCTTCGTGGTCATCAATATTCTGGATCGTAATTTCAAATCGGCGCTCCTGCTCTTCGTGCTCGCCGGATTTAGCGATGCCCTTGACGGCCTGTTGGCGCGCTGGCTGAATCAGCAGTCGATCCTGGGCCAGTACCTGGACCCGATTGCCGACAAGCTGCTGCTCAGTTCGGCATTTCTGGTGTTGTCGTTCACCAAACAAATCCCCTGGAAATACACCGTACTGGTGTTCAGCCGCGACATTTCCATTATGCTGATTACGGCTGTGCTGTACATAACCACCAATATTCGCGATTTCAGGCCCAGCATCTTCGGCAAGTTGAATACGGCGGCGCAAATCGGCGCCATCTTCTTTGTGCTGTCGTGGCGCATCAATCCCGCGCCGTGGATTGGCGCCGCACGCCGGGGCTTTCTGGTTGCCACGTTGATCCTCACCTGCCTGTCGGCATTTCATTACATCCTGACCACTGGCCGCAAGTTGCACGCCAGCGGCGCAACCGGTCCACCGGCGCCTCCCTCGCGCTGAGTGCGGAATCCAGCAAGCCTCTGGCAGCGGCCAATCCTTCAACCCGCCCCGTTGGATCGCGTCGCGGTGAGTGCGGAATCCAGCAAGCCTCTGGTAAGCTAGCAGTACGGTTCGCCTATCCATGCCTCACAGAAATCGCAGATTTCGGTTGCAGGTCATCATTGCGTTTGCGCTGGTCTATGTCTTCTGGGGATCGACTTACCTGGGCATAGGAATTGCCGTGGAGCATGTGCCGTCCGTGGTGATGGGGGCTACGCGATTCTCCATCGCGGGCGCCGCCCTGCTGCTTTGGTGTGCGCTTCGCGGCAGGCGCGTTCGGCTGAGCCTGCATGAATTTCTGCGACTGACCCTCCTCGGCGTTGTGTTGTTGAGCATCAGCAACGTTTTGCTGGGTATCTCTGAAACCTATATCCCGACTGGCCTGGCGTCTCTGCTGCTTGCCATCACCCCGCTCTGGTTCCTTCTTCTGGAGCGCCTTAGCAGCCGCGGCGAACGCATCGGCAGGCGCGGCCTGGTGGGAATCCTGCTCGGGCTGTGCGGCGTAGTTGTACTGATGTGGCCCGCTCTGAGCGCCGGTTTGCACCTCGGCCGCCGCGAACTGATTGGAGCCGGCTTGATTTTGATCTCCAGCATCAGTTGGGCTAGCGGGTCGATTATTTCCAAACGATGGCATTTGGCAGTAGATGTCTATAGCGCCAGCGCCTGGCAAATGCTGATGGCGGGGCTCGTGAATGGTCTTGTCGGCCTGTTGCTGGGCAGCTTCAAGGCGGCACACTGGACGCGTCCGGCTGTCTTTGCCATCGGCTACCTGATCGTAGCCGGATCTTGGATCGGCTTTACCGCCTATGTCTGGCTTCTGCATAACGTTTCGACCTCCAAGGTCGCGACCTATGCTTACGTGAATCCGATTGTCGCCGTTTTCCTGGGATGGCTCGTGCTCCACGAGCGAATCACACCCTATATTCTTGCCGGAAGCGTGATTGTCGTAGTCAGCGTCATTCTCGTCACCGGAGCCAAGCACGTTCCGCCGTGCACTGCGCAGGAGCCGGAGCCGGTTGCGGCGCTGGCAACCGAACCCGCCTCGGATTGACGACTGATCCGGGTCCTCGCTACGGCCGTTGGTGCCCCACATCTGCCGCCGTTAGCAGATGTGGGAAGGAGAGAGGTTGGTGCCCCATATCTGCTGCCGTTAGCAGATGTGGGAAGGAGAGAGCACGTATGATCCGTTCCTACAGAGGAATCACGCCAACCATTCCGCCGTCCTGCTACGTGGACGAATCGGCCCAGGTGATTGGCGACGTGGTGCTGGCCGAGAACGTCAGCGTCTGGCCGTGCGCCGTGCTGCGCGGCGACGTCAATTCGATTCGCGTTGGCGCCAACAGCAATATTCAGGACTGCTCGGTTCTGCATGGACAGACTGACCTGTATCGCGTCGAACTTGGCGAATGGGTCACGGTCGGGCATAGAGCCACGCTGCACGGCTGCACCATCGAAGATAGCTGCGTGATTGGGATTGGCGCCATCGTTCTGAACGGCGCCCGCGTCGGTCACGACTCGATCCTTGCCGCCGGTACCCTGATCCCGGAGAATGCGGTTGTCGAACCGGGTTCGCTGTGGATGGGTTCGCCGGGCAAGTTCCGCCATGCTATCAATGACAAGGACCGCGAAAGAATTCTCTGGAACGCACGCAACTACTTCGGCCTTCGCGAGAAGTACCTGCAAGAACTCGCGGCCACCAAGGGACGTTAACCAGCCCTCACCCCAGAATGTCATCCTGAGCGGTCGGGTGGCCCACATCCGCGAATGTGGGAATCGAAGAGGCTGAGGCGGTCGGGTGGCCCATTCTAGCCCGCTGTTGGCTAGAGTGGGGTAGTTGCTCGCTGGTGTAGGGAAGCGACGCCACAGCAATATCAATCGTGTCATCCTGAGCGTAGCGAAGGGTCCCATCCAACTTTACTGATCCGCGCTTTCTAGGTTTTTCTGATCCGTACCCCCAGTCCTTTCTTTCGGCGCAGTCCGCACAAACGAGGGTCTCCATTCTTCTCGCGCCTGTTAAGATCATATTTTGCCGAGGGTGCCCCACCTTCCGCGTCGCGCAGTTCGACGCTAAGGTGGGAGACGAACTCCGGCCAGACCCAAACTGACATTGAGAACTGAATCGAAATGATTAAAGCCGTTCGCGGTACCCGCGATCTCCTGCCTCCTGACACCGATCTCTGGAACTTTGTCGAGGCCCGTGTGCGCGAGGTCTTCCGCAACTACAACTTCCGCGAAATCCGCACCCCCGTCTTCGAAAGTACAGAGCTATTCGCCCGCGGCGTCGGTGAAGAGACCGACATCGTCTCCAAGGAGATGTTCACCTGGGAAGACCGCGCCCGTGCCGCCAGCGAGAAGCCGCAGTCCTTGTCCCTGCGGCCGGAAGCGACTTCAGGCATCGTTCGCGCCTACATTGAGCACGATCTGAACCGCACGGGTCTGTTGCAGAAGCTTTACATGATGGGGCCGATGTTCCGTCGCGAGCGCCCGCAGAAAGGCCGCTACCGACAGTTTTTCCAGATTGACGCCGAGGTCATCGGACCGCCTTCGTCGGGCAGCGAGCTGCCGGTGCGCGATGCCGAAATCATCGACATGCTCACCGCGATTCTCGATGCCGTCGGTCTCACAGGCTGGTCGCTCGAACTGAACTCGGTCGGCTGCCCCAAGTGTCGTCCGCTGTATAACCAGGCTTTGCGTGAGGCCCTGGCCAATGTGAAGGACAAGATGTGTGTCGATTGCCGGCGCCGCGCCGAAACCAATCCGCTGCGCGTTCTCGACTGCAAAGTGCCGGAAGACCAGCCCATCATCGATGCGCTGCCCAAGATCAGCCAGTACCTCGACGAAGACTGCCGCAAGAATTTTGCCGAAGTCCGCGCCATCCTCGACAGCATGGCGATCGCCTACACCATCAATGAGCGCATGGTTCGCGGCCTGGACTATTACACGCGTACCACATTCGAGTTCACCCACGGCGAACTCGGCGCGCAGAGCGCCGTGCTCGGCGGCGGCCGCTACGACGGACTATCGGAGTTGCTCGGAGGACCCAGAGCTCCGGCAACCGGCTTCGCCATCGGCGAGGACCGCCTGGTGCTGGCGTTGCAGGCCCAGTCGCCGCCGCCTCCACAAGCGCCCGCGGCCTACATCATTCCGCTCGGCGCGGGCATGAACCGCCACGCCCTCAAGTTGGCGCGCGAACTCCGCCGCAATGGTCTGATCGTCGATGTCGGAGACGAGAGCTTTCGCCTGAAGAAAGGCTTTGAGGCCGCCGGCAAGCTGGGGGCGAAATATGCCGTCCTGGTGGGCGAAAACGAAGTTGCCAGCGATACTTTTGCGGTCAAAAACCTTGGCAGCGGAGAGCAGGTTGCGGTTGCCCGCGCCCAACTCGAGGCCAAGCTGCAACAATAGCAAGGGTGCCCCATAGTAAGGGTGCCCATTCTGGCAGGCGGGTGGCCCATTCTAGCCCGCTGTTGGCTAGAGTGGGGTAGTTCTTAGTTCGCGGCTGCGTTCACGCGACTGTATTCATTGATCTTTCAGGAGTGACTTCGATGACCTTCGAGGTGTGGTTGGCGTTCGTGGCGGCCAGCGTCATTATGCTGTTAATTCCAGGCCCAACGGTGCTGATGGTGGTGGGCGACGCCTTGGCAAACCGTTCCCGGCGTGCCTGGGCCACGGTTGCCGGCGTCGTCATGGCCGACGCCACGGCGATGACCCTATCCTTAGCCGGTGCAGGAGCCTTGCTGCAAGCCTCCGCCGCCGCCTTTACCTTCATGAAGACACTCGGGGGCTTGTATCTCATCTACCTCGGGGTAAAGTCGATTCTAGGCGCGCGCAGCGCCGCGGCGCACGCGGGCGAGGTGGTTGCGGGTGATTCCGGGCCAACCATGCTGGCGCGCTTTGGCCGTGCGTACGCCGTAACCGTCCTGAATCCGAAGAGCATTCTTTTCTTCGTCGCCTTCGTGCCGCAATTCATGTCGGCGCAGGGGTCCTTCCTGGCGCAAAGCGGATTGCTGCTCGCCACCTTCACCTGCCTCAGCATGCTGAATTCATCGATGTACAGCCTCATGGCAAGCCTGATCGGCGGCAGGCTGACGGCCGCATCCGCGCAGCGAAAGGTGAGCTATGCGGGCGGCTGCACGTTGATCGGAGCCGGCGCGCTGACGCTGGCCATCAGGCGGAGCTGAGCCGGAATCCGCGGCCGTGTACAAGCTGTTTCACAACTCGGCTTGAAGGGGCGCGGTTTTTGAAGGGGAGCGGCTTCATCTGAAGCCGCTCCCCTTCAAGCCGAGTTGTGAAAAAGCTTCTAGCCTGGAGATGCCAACGATGCATTACCTCCTCTTTTACGAAGTTGTGGAAGGTTATGTCGAGAAGCGGGCGCAGTTCCGCGAACCACACATGAAACATGCCATGCAGGCGTTCGAACGCGGAGAACTGGTTCTGGCCGGCGCATTGGCGGACCCGGTAGACGGCGCCGTGCTTGTGTTCCGCGGTCCAACACCGCAATTCGCCGAGGCGTTCGCCAAGGGGGACCCCTATGTCATCAACGGTCTCATCAAATCGTGGCGGGTGCGGAAGTGGATGACGGTCATTGGGGAAGGGCTGCCGCCCGTGTAGGTGCCGGTGGTTGGCCCTGACGGCCTGTTTCTTACATAGCTGAACAAAAACCGCCACGCGCACCGTTGCCGCCCGCCGATCACAGCAGCACGCGCGAAAGCAGGTACGCCGTCGCCGTTGCCACGGTTACTCCGATCATACCGAAAGCGTGCGCACATCAGCCCGGCTCGCGGGTTGGCGGCGTACTGGGGCCGATGAATGCTGCGCCGGTAACGGCGGAAATGACGTGCGCATCGGCAGAAATTGTGGTATTTACAAGAACGAACAAACAGATGAAGGTGCCGTGCCAGGGTCTGTGACAATTCTCGCCCGGTCAACTCATGTCTTTAACGTTGTCCGTGCGCGAGATCCATCGTGCCTCTGAGATCGAGTCATTAGTTTGTGCCCGAAAGGGCCATGGTGGTTCGATTAGGGCTGGCGAATTTCTTCGCAGCCCCAGAAAGTGTGCAAGCGTAACAAACGGCCCGACTTCGGAAGTTCTTCTGAGCCAGATGAACACCACAAAAAGCGTGGGATGAACGTCGTCAGCGCCAAGGGCGGTTGTGTACGTGGGCGGCGGCCGATGAAAGCCAGGTAGAACGAGGCACATTGCGCCGCATCGTCAATGTGGGGATAGGAGTGTAGCTGGGGATGAACTATCACTGGAACTGGTCGATTTTTCTGCAACCGGTCCCGTCCGGAGAGACAACGTACCTTGGCTGGCTGCTGGTCGGCCTGCAATGGACGGTGGCGTTGTCTCTCTGCTCCTGGTTCACCGCTCTCATCATCGGTACCCCTCTCGGTGTCATGCGCACGTTGCCCAACCGTTTCCTGTCAGGGTTGGCGGGGGCGTACGTGGCGGTCTTTCGGAACATTCCGCTGTTGGTGCAGTTGTTCATTTGGTACTTTGTCATCCCCGAGCTGGTGCCGGTAAAAATCGGTGACTGGTTCAAACAGTTGAATCCCGTTTTGCAGGAATTTGTCGCGGCGTGGCTGTGCCTGGGGCTGTTTACCTCCGCACGTATTGTCGAGCAGGTCCGCGCCGGAATTGACTCGCTGGGCCGGGGACAAAGGGGCGCGGGACTCGCCATGGGCTTGACTCTCGGGCAGACCTATCGCCATGTTCTATTGCCGATGGGGTTTCGCATCATTCTGCCTCCGCTCACGTCAGAGTTTCTCAACTGCATTAAGAACTCGGCGGTCGCAACCACGATCGGGTTCGTTGAACTCTCCCGCCAGGCTCAGCAGTTGGTGGATTACACGGCGCAGCCGTTCGAGGCGTTCATCTCCGTCACCTTGCTCTATCTGGTCGTCAACAGCATCGTGATGTACTTCATGCGTTGGCTCGAGCGGCGCACGCGCGTTCCGGGATTCATGGTAGCCAAGTAAAGGCAAACGATGTACGAATTCGACTGGAGTTCCATTCCCGGCGCGCTCCCCTTTCTGGTAAAGGGCGCAGTTATTACGCTCCAGATAACGCTGACGGCGGTAGTTTTCGGTGTTATTTGGGGCACACTGCTGGCGGTGGCGCGGCTCTCCTCCTGGGGTTTCCTGGCGAAACCCGCCGCGGCCTACGTCAACCTGCTTCGCTCCATCCCGTTCGTCATGGTGATTCTCTGGTTCTTCCTGATCGTGCCCCAGGCCATACAGGCAGTATTTGGCGGGGCTACGCGGGATATCCGGCTGACTTCCGCTCTGGTGGCCTTCTCGCTGTTTCAGGCGGCCTACTATTCGGAGATCATCCGCGCGGGAATCCAGAGCGTCCCCAAGGGCTAGGCCCAGGCCGGCTATGCGCTCGGCATGGGTTATGGCCAAGTCATGGGCCTGATCGTGCTGCCCCAGGCCTTTCGCAACATGGTCCCGCTGTTGTTGACGCAGACCATCATTTTGTTTCAGGACACCTCGCTGGTGTACGTGATCGGGCTGGCGGATTTCTTCGGCAGCGCCCAGAAAGTGGGCGAGCGCGACGGCCGGCTGGTGGAGCTATTGTTGTTTGCGGGCGCTATTTATTTCGTAATCTGCTCGGCGCTGTCTTACCTGGTCAAACGGCTGCAAGAGCAGAAGGTGACGGCATGATATCGATTCGCGACGTTTCCAAGTGGTACGGCAGCTTCCAGGTTCTCAAGGATTGCAGCACTGAAGTTAAGAAGGGAGAGGTCGTGGTCGTCTGCGGCCCTTCCGGCTCCGGCAAAAGCACGCTGATCAAGTGTGTCAACGGTCTTGAGCCGTTTCAAAAGGGCGAGATCATTGTCAACAGTACTTCCGTCGGCGATCGCAAGACCGACCTTCCCAAGCTGCGTGCGCACGTCGGAATGGTCTTCCAGCACTTCGAACTGTTTCCCCACATGACGGTCTTGGAAAACCTGACGATCGCCCAGATCAAGGTGCTCAAGCGGGGCAAAGAGGAAGCAGTGGAACGAGGCTTCAAACTGCTGGACCGTGTTGGGCTCAGGGACCAGGCCCACAAGCATCCGGGCGAACTTTCGGGCGGACAGCAGCAGCGTGTGGCCATTGCCCGAGCCTTGGCCATGGACCCCATATGCATGCTGTTCGACGAGCCCACCTCGGCTCTCGATCCGGAAATGATCAACGAAGTGCTCGATGTCATGGTCAAGCTCGCTCTCGAAGGCATGACCATGATGGTCGTGACTCACGAGATGGGATTCGCCAGGAAAGTCGCGCATCGCGTCATCTTCATGGATCATGGATCAATTGTGGAGGACGCCGCCACAGACCACTTTTTCGGCGCGCCGCACTCGGAACGGGCGCAGTTGTTCCTCTCGAAAATTCTCAGCCACTGAGCAGTTCCGGCTGCTCAATCCGGCCGCGAAGCACACAGGCCTTTTGGCGCAACCCTGCTCGCAATACAATGGAAGCAGTGTACGTCATCTACAACCTGCTGCTGGCGGTTGCGTTGCTGGCCAGCGCTCCTTATTGGTTCGTTCGCCTGCTGCGGCAGGGGAAGTACCGTGAGGGAGTCGGTAACCGGCTCGGAATGCTGCCGCCTCATTTGCGTTCCTTGGCCGCGGCCGGCAAGCCGGTGATCTGGGTGCATGCGGTATCGGTTGGCGAAATTCTTGCCGTGGCTGGACTCATACAGGAAATGCGGAAGCGTTTCGCGGGCTACGCCATTGCCATCTCCACCACCACCAGCACGGGCCACAAGCTGGCGGGAGACCGCTTCGGTCTGGAGAATGTTTTTTTCTTCCCGCTCGATCTCAGCTTTGCCGTTCGCCGTTACATGCGCCTGCTTCGGCCAAAGCTGGTTGTAATTGCCGAAACCGAGTTCTGGCCCAATTTTCTGCGGGTCGCGCGCCGCTCCGGTGCGGCTGTTGCCGTTGTGAATGCGCGCATTTCGGACCGTTCCTATCCGCGCTACAGAAGGTTTGCTTCTCTGCTGCGCGTCGTATTGCGGAGCGTGGACCGTTTCCTCGCGCAGACCGAAGAAGATGCACGCCGCCTTGCCGGCATTGGCGCCGAACAAGGCCGCATCCAGGTGGCGGGCAATCTCAAGTTCGACGCCGCTGCCCCGGCTGCCAAGCCTGAAGTCGGACAATTGCTCGCGCGGCTGCAGGAAATCAGCGTCGGACCCATCGCCGTGCTCGGCAGCACGGTGGAAGGCGAAGAGCAGATGCTGGTTGCCACTCTCCGCGCCATCCTCGGGCGGCATCCGCGGGCCCTCGTCATACTTGCTCCACGGCATAAAGAGCGCTTCGACGCGGTTGCCGGGCTGCTGAGCAATTACGGCATTCCTTTCACCCGGCGCTCGTATCCGGAGTGGCCGCGGAACGTGACTTCCGGGAGCATTCTCCTGCTCGATACCATCGGAGAATTAGCGTCGATCTACTCGTTGGCATATGTTGCCTTTGTCGGCGGCAGCCTGGCCCCGCGTGGCGGACACAACATTCTGGAACCGGCTGGGTTCGGCATCCCGATCATCGTTGGACCGCACACCGAAAATTTCCGCGACATCGTGCAAAAGTTCGCCGACGGCGGCGGAGTCCTGGTAGTGCGCGATCAGCACGAACTTCAATCCGCGCTGCTCCGCCTGTTGTCTGATCCGGTGGAACGTAAGCAGCTCGGCGAACGCGCGCTGGAGATCCTGAAGGCGGACCAGGGAGCTACCGAGCGCACACTCGCCGAACTGGAAAAGCTGCTGGCCGGGAGGACAAACTGATGTCCGCCCTGTTCTCGGCCGTGGTGGCTGCGCGCAATACACTTTACGACCGTGGCGTGTTGAAGCAGCAGCGGCTTCGCCGCCCGGTTGTCAGCGTCGGCAACATCTCCGTCGGCGGCGCCGGCAAGACTCCATTTGTGATTCTGCTGGCCGAACTGCTGCGGCAGCACGGGCTGCGCGCTGATGTCCTATCGCGCGGCTACGGACGCAAGACGTCAGGAGTGTTGGTTGTCGATGCCAATGGCAGTCCGCTGCGCTTCGGAGATGAGCCGCTGTTGATTGCGCGGCGGCTTCCGGGCGTGCCCGTGATTGTCGGCGAAAGCCGGTACCAGGCAGGGCTGGAGGCCGAGCGGCGTTTCGAGTCCGACGTTCATCTGCTGGACGACGCTTTTCAGCACCGGCAGTTGGCGCGCGACTTCGACATCGTGCTGGTTTCGCGGCGCGATCTTCAGGATCGCCTGCTGCCTTCGGGACGGCTGCGCGAACCGCTGTCCTCGCTCGCTCGCGCCGACGCCGTGGTCTGGTCCGAGCCGGGGGATATCCCCTCGCTGCCGGCGTCAATACCTGTCTGGAGGGTGCGGAGGCAGCTTGAGCTTGCACCGCAATCTCCCTCGAAACCTTTCGTACTTTGCGCGATTGCCGGGCCGCAACGCTTTTTGCGCGATCTTGAAAGCGCCGGCGTTCAAGCCGCCGGCCATCACTGGTTTCGCGATCATCATGTCTACACCGAGGTTGACATCCGCGAGCTTTGCCGCGAGGCCAGCCACGCCGGAGCCAATGGCTTCCTGACGACGGAGAAAGATGCGGTCAAGCTTGAGGCCTTGGGCGCGCAATTACCGAACTTGGCCGTCGCCAGGCTCTCGCTGGAATTGGAAAATGCACAGCAAGTTCTCGCGACGATCCTCGACAAGGTGAAGACAGGGTGAACCGGTGCGAGGAATCGTGGCGAGTGGCGCCAAACTGGCGCCCGATCCCACACTACAGTGTTTCAGAATAGGCATGCCCCAGGAGTTATCAACTTCGTGGGATACGTATCACAAACAGGTCCGGGCGACTTACGGCGTGCAGTGTGAGACAATTTCAAATCTGAGAACCTCTCGATGAAGCGAAACGATAGTCAACACGAACGCCTCCGGTCGATTGTGCAGTCATTTCCGAACATTACCGTAACGGTGCTCGCCGACCTGGTGGCCGACGAATTTATTTATGGCGAGATTTCGCGGGTATCGCGCGAGGCCCCGGTGCTCATTCTGAAGCACCGCGAGCGCACCGTTGTGCCGGGTGGCGGCGGAAACGCGATCATGAACTTGGCCGATCTCAAAGTGAATGTGCTTCCGGTGGGCGTCGTCGGCGATGATGAGCCGGGGCGCTTGCTGCTTCAGGCTTTGCGGGCAAAGAAGGTATCGTTAAGTGGAGTGAATCGTCTCAAAGGCCACACGACGCCGACCAAGACGCGTATTCTGGCGGGAATGCCGCACTCGTCGCGGCAACAGGTGGTGCGTCTCGACCGTGAACCGGAGCCGCTCGGCGAGACGCATCCAGCGCTTTTGAATCTGGTCTCCTCGGTGCGCGAATATGCCAAGGCCTCCGACGCCCTGCTCATTTCCGACTATGGTTACGGCGCGGCGACTCCCCGCCTGCTCACGTTCATCCGGTCCAAGGGCGCTCTCGACCACTTACCCGTCACCCTCGACTCGCGCTACCGCCTGCTCGAGTACAGCGGACTGACGGCCGCGACACCGAACCAGCAGGAAGTCGAGGCCGAGCTGGAGATTGACCTCGGCAACGATAGTCAGCGACTTTGCTCCGCCGGACGCGAATTGATAAAGCGCATGAAGCTGGAGTCGCTGGTCATCACTCGCGGCAGCGATGGCATGATCGCCTTCGATGGCGGCAAAAAGCCCGTCGAAATTCCAATCTACGGCTCCAAGGAAGTAACCGACGTGACCGGGGCGGGAGACACGGTGATTGCGACGTTTACCGCCTCCATCGCCGCCGGTGCCGACACCGAGTCGGCGGCCCGCCTGGCAAACCTGGCGGGCGGCATCGTCGTCATGAAGCGGGGCACAGCCACCGTTACCCAGGCCGAATTGCTCAAGGCCCTGGAAGAGAGCAGCAAGGCAGTCCATGTCCGGTAGTCAGCACACAGGTTCCAAGATCTTTTCGCGCCAGGCGCTGGGTGAAAAAGTGCAAGCCTGGAAGCGTGCCGGCGAGCCGGTGATCCTGGCCAATGGATGTTTCGACGTGCTGCATGTGGGGCACATACGCTACCTGCATGCCGCCAAGCAGCTTGGCGGGCGGCTGGTGGTCGCCATCAATGCCGACGAAAGCGTGCGCGCGGTGAAGGGCCCGGGACGGCCGCTCATGTCCGAGAACGAGCGGGCGGAAATCATTGCCGCCCTGGCTGATGTCGACGCCGTCGTCATCTTTTCCGAACCGGATGTGCGCGCTTTGATCCGAGAACTGCGCCCTGACGTGCAGGCTAAAGGCACCGATTACAGCGTCGATAGCGTTCCCGAGCGCGACGAGGTTGTCGCGTGCGGTGGACGCGTCGAGATTGTTGGCGACCCCAAAGACCACTCGAGCTCGGCGTTGCTGCGCAAGATTGTTGCCGCGGTTTCGAGAAGTGTTCCTGCCGGCGAGTTTGGTAATGTGGAGGAGAAGCGTTAAGCAGTGATGAACTCTTCCCTGTCCCAGCATGTGCCGGTGACCCGGCGGGATCCGGTTCGCAGTATTCTCGTTGTGCGTCTCGGCGCAATGGGTGACCTCATACATGCCATTGCCGCCGTCAGCGCTCTGCGCGCCGCGTTGCCCGAGTGCAGAATAGGCTGGGTCATTGAGAAACGCTGGTCGGAGCTGCTGTGCGCTCCGGGGTTTGCCCGCCGTGGCGAGCGCAGCCAGCAGCGGCCGCTGGTCGACGACCTGTTTACCCTCGACATTCGCGCTTTACGCTCGAATCCCATTTCGCCGGCGATCTGGAAGAAAATGTGCACCTGCTTTGCCGAGCTGAGATCCGCCGGCTACGACCACGTTGTCGACATTCAAGGCGCGGTCCGTTCAGCTCTTATTGCGCGCCTCAGCGGCGCTGCTGAAAGCTGGGGCGAAAGCAACCCGCGAGAGGCTTCCGCCGCGATTTTTTACCAGCACGCAGTGCCGGTTTCGGGCAGCCACGTTGCGCAACAGAATCTTGCTCTCATCTCCGCCGTGGCCGGCATTCCACTTGACTCTTGTGCGCCCTTGCTTCCCCACGACAGCGGCTCGGCGAAGTGGTGTGAGCAGTTGCTGATCGAGCGTTCCACCCCAACGCGCGCGACTACGGCGCGTATTGGGGACCCCAGTGGGCCGCGTTTCTGCATCCTTAACCCCGGCGCAGGTTGGGGAGCAAAGTGTTGGCCGCCATCTTCTTTCGCGGAAGTCGCTCGCCGGCTTGCTGAGGTTGGCGTTCGCTCGCTGGTGAATTTCGGCCCCAGCGAGGAGCACCTGGCGCAGGAGGTCGCGGAGACCAGCGGCGGCGCCGCGGAAGCGATTTCCTGCACCGTTTCGCAGCTCATCGAACTCACGCGCTGGGCCGAGCTTTTTATCGGCGGCGATACCGGTCCCATGCACCTTGCGGCAGCGCTTGCCGTGCCGGTGGTGGGTCTGTTCGGACCCACGAATCCGGAGCGTAATGGTCCCTGGGGCACGCGCAGTATCGTTTTGCGCAGCCAGCAGAGCGCGACCAGTTACCACCATACCGCCCGCCCGGACCTGGCTCTGCAATCGATATCGCCTGCCGCGGTGGCGCATGCCGCGCTCGCGCTGCTGCAGCAGCAAAGTTGCGCGGCAGTACAGGAAACGTCTTGAGCGGAAACGGCTCGACAGGCTGGAGCAAAATTGCGCGGCGAACCCGAGTGCCTCTCGGATTCGTCTTGGCTGTCGTGTATCTTTGGCTCGCGCGGCCGAATTGGGGTTCGATCGTTGTAGGAGCTGCCATGGCGAGCATCGGCATCATCCTGCGTGCCTTGGCTTCGGGCCACGTTAAGAAGAACCAGGAGCTGACCACCACCGGACCCTATGCTTACACCCGCAATCCTCTGTATCTCGGTTCCGTCATCATCGCGGCTGGTTTTGCCGTCGCCGCCCAGAACGTCTGGATCGTGGTGCTGATCCTCGCGATGTTTGCCGCCATCTACGTGCCAGTGATTCGCGCCGAAGAAGCGTATTTACAATCGAAGTTTCCGGAATACGCCGCCTACGCTGCCCGCGTACCGCGACTCATTCCGCGTCTCAGCAGCGTTTCGAATCCTGGCTCAGGCTTTTCACCGGAGCTTTATCTTCGGCACCGCGAGTACAATGCCATTCTAGGAGCGTTGCTGGTTATCGTTGTCCTGATCGCAAAGCTCATTTGGTATCCGCGTTAACTGATACATGCGACATAGATGCCTGCACGTCCTGATCCTGATCCTCCTGATGGTGAGTGCGCTGCTTGCCAGCGCGCCTGATACGCAGCACCCCGGTGCTGTAGACACCATCGGCCCGGCATCCATGATCCGGCCGGTCCCCGAGGGCCACAGTTTCCCTCACGGTACGGTTCTGCACTACGACGCCGAGTGGAGGTTGTGGAAGGCGGGCACGGCTACCATGCGGATCGATGCAGCCGGTCCGGAAGAGCGGGTCACCGCCAGCGCCGACGCAATTGGCGTAGTTGCCATGCTCTACCGCGTTCAGGACCGATTCGAATCTTACTTTGACCGCCGTAGTTTCTGTTCGCTGAGTCTCACCAAGCGATCCGAGGAAGGCCTGCATCAGCGCCACACCATCATCCGCTTCGATCAGGTGCGGCGGAAGTCCATTCTCGACGAACGCAACCTGCGTAACGGGCAAACCAAGCATACCGAACAGGATATTCCCGGCTGCGTGACCGATGTGCTCTCGGGCATGTACTACCTGGCATCGCTGCCGCTGGAACCGGGCAGCGCCTCCATGTTCCCGCTGAACGACGGTGGACAGACGGTGAACGTGCGCGCCGAGGTCGAGGCTCGCGAAGAAATCAAAACCGACGCGGGGACGTTCCGAACGGTGCGCGTACAGCTTTCGGCTGACGCGGGCGTGCTCAAAAACCGCGGCAAGGTGTGGATTTGGTATTCCGATGATCCCAATCACACCCTGGTACAGGTGAGAACGCGGCTCTTTTGGGGCACTCTGAATATCCGGCTTGCTCGCATCGACCACGAGCCCGGCCACTGACAAAGTCCGTGAGGTAAGTTTGCGCGAAACCGGGTAGTGTCCCAGTTTGACGCTCTTACCGTTGAATCACGCGGTTTAACGAATCCTGCTAAGATTTCCTCGCTATGAGAACGCTGATATTGGCTCTGCTTCTGTCGGTCGCGCAGTTGTCCGCGCAAGCGCCCAAAGAGACAAGTGTCGCTGTTTCCGCCGCCAAGCCTCTCGATGTGCGTGCCGACATTCCGAAGAACTGGATAGATTACACGAGCTGGCTTTTTTCGCTAATTCTTGCCACAGTGGGCGTGGGCGGTGTCTGTCTTGCGCTACGCACACTCAAGGCTATTGAAAAGCAAGCCAACGCCCAAATGGACGCAGATCGCGCTTGGGTGCTTGCAAGCGTTGTCGGCCAGCCCAAAGAGCCGCTTACCAAAAGTATTATCGAAGAAGGCATCATTCCTGGTATCGTTTGGCAAATACAAGTTGCTGGAAATACTCCCGCCCGGATCATAAGCGAGAAGTATAGGTGCCGCACCCTAATCCGTCGATAAGCTAACGAACAGGCGGGGGCAAGGGTGGTTTTGGAAACTCAGTTGATTCTAGCCGACCAATGCGGCCCCAGCGGAGGTGGTAAACCTCGACTGAAGCCACGT
>JBEKBO010000066.1:0-25247 GCA_050015355.1 Candidatus Korobacteraceae bacterium
CCATAACGCGTAAGTCGTCTTCCAGGGCGAAAAACTTCCTCATGCCCACGCGGAAAATCGGCTCGCTATCAGCAACGACTACTCGAATCCGATTGATGCCGCCATCAAGCTCTTGCTCTGTTTGTCCCTGTGCCTTATCGGGCTCAGTGGCCATCGCGGTTCCCTGGGGAAACTCTCCCTTTCCTATTTACGAACGCAGGAATCGGTACTCGTCAATAATAACAGCCAACTCCTGACGATTACCTACAGGTGAGCAGCGTACCACGCGCCCGGTACAGTTCACCAGTACATCCTTGCCCGCACGGATATTTCCCGCGGGCATAGCCATGATGAACTCGATTGTACTGTCTGCCGGGATAAACTGATCCAACAGGAAGAGGGCTCCCGCTGACGAAATGTTTTGAGACTCAGCGGAGAACTCTTGCCCGTTGTAGCGAATTGTGATCGCGAGCCTGAGCGGGAAGCGAACACCGCAACGCAAATCCGGAATTGAACTTGGAGCTATCACAGTTTCGGAGCATATACCTGAATCGCGAATTGTCCGAATTACGAAAGTAATCCTCGGCCGGAATGACGCCCGGTGCTCCGTCCGGACGACTTCCGCATCCTGGAAGTGATTACCCTGCAATCAGTTAAAACCATAGTTAGAACTTAGTAACCTCAGTAAAATTGAAGTCGTTCACTTTCATCGCGGGCACCACCATGTCGAATGATTCCTCACCGCTGGCCCGCACCGGCGCGCTCATCGCCACTACGTTGCAGAGCATGTGCAGCAGGCTCTCGTTGAACCGGAAGTTCAATATCCCGCTGCCGATGGCGCCGTTTTCCACCAGGAAGGTCCCGTCGCGAGTCATGCCGGTAAGAATCTTCTCGTACGGGTCAACCTCGCGGATGTACCACAGCCGCGTGATGTAGACCCCGCGCTCGGTCTCGCTCACCATTTGCTCAAGCGTCTTGGCCGCGCCTGGCACTGCGAACACAATGTTCATCGGGGCTTCGCCCATCTCGTTCGGCAGCGGGAAGCCGTGGCCGGTGGGCCGAACCGTTCCCAGTTGCGAAGCGAATTGCGAAGCGGCGAGTTGCCGCGCGCTTCCGCGAGCGTATACCAGGTTCTTGATGACGCCGTTTTTTACCAGCTCCACCCGCCTGCGGCGCACGCCTTCGCCGTCAAAGGCCGCTCCCGATTGCAAGGGATGATAGACGTCGTCGTCGATCGTAATGTTTTCGCCGAAGATCTTTTTCCCGATCCGATTGTTCAAGAACGAACGCTGGTCGAGCAGCGCCATGCCTCCAAAATCCCAGAACATGAAGCCAACCAGGTCGAGCACCGCCGCCGGCTCCAGGATGACAGTGTGCTTGCCCGGGGCCAGTTCCTTCGGATTCGCCGAACGCTTCGCTTTCTCGGCCGCCTTCTCCGCCAGCCGGAGCGCATCGATCTGATCAATATCGGACGAATTGCTCTTCTGCCAGCCGGAGGAGTTCCCCGCCAGCATCGTTACCGAGGCCTCGGCCAGCGTCTGCGAGTGGTAGAGGTCGACCCCTCGCGAGTTCAGCAGCACTTCCATCTGCTCCGAGACGGCGAAAGTGCCGGCCGCGGTCAGATGCTCGCGCTTGGCGATTGCGACCATTCCGGCGACAGCTTCGGCACGTTGTCCCGCATCGACAACCGCGGTACGCGCCACATGGCGGTTCGGGGCCAAACCGCCGCCTGTCTCCTCCGGCGTGGGCAGCGGAAGCAGGTCGGGGTCGGGTTGCTGTACCCTGGCCAGCGACTCGGCCTGCTCAACCACGCGCCTCAGGCTCTCGTCGTCATAGCGGTTGGTGCTCGCCCGCGCCGTGCGGCCGTCGAAAACCACGCGCAGGGAGGCGGCATAGTTCTCCTCGGCCACGTTCTGCGTGATGGCGTTGTTGGCAAAACGGGTAAGCGCACTGCATCCGCCGCTCACGATCAACTCCACCTCATCAGCGGAGGAAAGCTTGCGAATGCGCTGGAAAATCTCGTGAGCTCTATCTCTGTTCAGCATCTTGCCGTTCCTTCCTGACTTGTCGCTCCGTCCGCTCGGGTGATCGCACCGCCATTGCGGCTAACGGGCGTCATCCCGAACGTAGCGGCCTCTATTGCCGCGGAGTCGAGGGATCTTGTGTTTGCCTGCGGCCTTTCGAGGCTCCCACTTCCGTCGAGCAACGCAAGATTTCTCGACTCGGACGGGGATTTCGCCCGCCCTCGCTCGAAATGACGATCTCTCGCTTTCACACGCTATTGTGGTTGCCGGCCGATCACTGTCCCTTATACGCCGAGCCCACCTGCACATTGCGGAAGCGCGCCGGCGACGCCCCGTGCCCCGTCCCCATCACCTGTTGGGGTTGCCCTTTGCCACAGTTCGGCGTGCCCCACAGGGTCCACTGATCGCGCGAGCACAAGCCGTCGAGCGAGTTCCAGAACTCGGTGGTGATCCCCGAATACGAAGGATTTTTGATCACCCTCCCGAGCTTGCCGCCCTTGATCTCCCAGCCGATTTCGCAGCCGAACTGGAAGTTGTAGCGTTTGTCGTCGATCGACCAGGAGCGGTTCGTCTGCATGAAGATGCCGTCGTCGGTCTGCGCGATCAGCTCATCGAGCGTCAGCGGGCGCTCGCCCGGCAGCAGGCTGATATTCGTCATGCGTACGATGGGCACGCGATTCCAGCTTTCGGCGCGCATGTTGCCGCCGCTGCGCGCGCGCCCGATCATCGCCGCCGTGTCGCGCGACGAGAGATACCCGGTGAACTGCCCTTTCTGGATGATGGGCACGCACTGCGCCTGCACGCCTTCATCGTCGTAGGCGAACGTGCCCAACCCCGGGCCGTGCGCTTCGGTGGCATCGGCCACCACGTTCACCAGCTCGCTGCCGTAGCGCAGGTTGTTCAGTTTGTCGAGGGTGAGAAACGAAGTTCCGGCAAAGTTCGCTTCCATGCCGAGCACGCGGTCGAGTTCAATCGGATGGCCTATCGATTCGTGAATCTGCAACCCCATCTGCGAAGAATCCAGCACCAGCGTCAGGCGTCCCTGCGGACACTTCGCCGCCCGGTGCAGCGCCACGCACTCCTCGCCGATGCGCCGCGCGTTCTCCACCAGCTTCAATTCTTCGACCAGTTCGTAGCCCTTGTTCTGCCACTGCCCGCCGAACGAGTTCGGATACGAGCGCTTCTGGATCTCGGTGCCGGCAAACGCGTAGGCGGCATAACCCGCCCCGGTCGTAAAGCGCGTCTGGCGGATATCGGAGCCCTCAGTGTTGTAGAACCACTGCTCCGAGCGGCGGAAGTTGAGGTTCGTTTCGGCCAGCGTTATGCCCTGGACGCCGCGCAGAGCCGCATCAATGCTCATCAGCAACTGGAGGTTGTCATCTATCGACGTCGTGAACGGGTCGATTCTGCAAGGCGAACTCCAGTCGGCCTTCGCCGGCTCTTCCGGAACCAGGTGCAGCGGGCGTTCCTTCACCCTTGCCGAAGCCCTGGCAATGGCGACGGCTTCGGCGGCGCAACGCTCGACCCCCTCCTGCGCCAGATCCTCGGTAGCGGCGAAGCCCCAGGCGCCATCGGCGATCACCCTGATCCCGGCTCCCATCGATTCATAGCTGGAGGCCGTGCCGATCTTTCCGTTCTTTGTCGCCAGTGCCCGGTCGCGCTCGTGCACCACCCGCGCCTCGGCGTAGCTGGCGCCCCGAGCCTGCGCCGTCCCTAGTGCCCACTCAGCAATCCGTTTCATGCTCACCTCGAACCGATGATGATAACAAGTCCGGGCCGTCCCCGGCTCTCCCGGCCCCCTCGACCTGCTACTCACAACTTAGGAATTAAGCAAAACAGACTCGGTCTCTCGGTAGCGGCACAAGACTGAAATCAGAGGATCAGTTTATTCCGAACTCGGCCGCAAACGGCTAAGATGTGCTTGCTTTAGTCCAGGTCTAGATTGTCCCCGAAGGAGCCCGGTGAATCTGCCGCCCAACCTGCCGCATTTTGTTCGCAAGACCATTTGTAACGGGATTATTCTGTCCACCTGCCTGCTGTGCTCGAAGGTCGTGGGCAGTCCTGCTGCTGCAATGCTGAAGATCGCGGAACAGTCCCACATGTGCATTGGGGAATTCTCGATGTCCAAACGCGCGCAAGCCTGACGCCTCCGGGAAAATCTCTTTCCACCGGCCCACCCCGCCTCCCTGCACCGCTTGGAATTCCTTTGTTGCACGCCCGTAATAAATGCGCCAGTCTCCGGCACATGCCCGCCCTTGCCTGCCAGATCAGCGGCAAATAGCAAGGGCGCTCCGCGGAGCGCCCTGAGCCAGGAGTGCGAATCGAATCCGGTCTAGCTGAATCTCTTGCGAATAAACCCTGCCAGGCTCACCAAGCCTGTGCCAAGCAGAGCCAGAGTGCCTGGTTCCGGCACCGGAGCGGGACCGATGAATTCCTGCGGCGTGCCGTAACCGCTGGGCGTGGTGGTGGGCGTGTAAATCGCCAGACCAGCGAACTCGGTCGGCGTGAAGGTTTGGCCTTGCGCCAGAGCGATCCAAGCGGCGGAGCTTGTTCCCGGCCCCGTGTAAGCAGGAGCGCTCGAATCTAAAAGGTCCCAGATGGCGTAGCTGATGCCAATGGCCGTGTTCGCCGACGGGTTCGCACCGAGTTGCAGGAAGAGCCATGCGGCTTGCTGGTAATTGGCGATTTTGCCAGCGCCGCCAAAGGTGTTCGTCGTGTTGTAGAGGCTGCTTACCGTCGCCTGCCAGCTCGGTTCACCCGATGAGATCTCGTTTCCATACGTCATGCAGGACATCGCTACGCTTGCATTGCCATTGACCGAAACATAGTACGGATAGTCACTAATGCCGTTGTAACTATTACTTCCTGTCCCTTCAAACGTGATCGTAACAGTGTCCGCCTGTACAGCTACAGAGGTGGATAAAAGCCCCAAGACGAGCACCAAGGCCCATTTACGCATTCCAGCCCCTTTATCCCACGAAAGTCTGAACACACCAACAGTGCAATCGGATAGCCACCTTTGCGCAGGTAATCAAATGGAAGAAAACAAGACCGATAATGGTAATCACTGCCGGCAAGCACCACGCTTTTGCACCATTTGGGAAAACATTTCCCACCCAAAGTACATAGACCTTTAGTAATTAGTAATCACTTAGATCGGCCCGGACGGACCACGCGGACGCCGCCCACCTTCGGGCACACGCAACCAGCGTCTGCATTGGCTACGGAGATGGCACGGCCCAGCCGTCGCGTTTTTCGGCAGCTTGCTAATCGCGGAAAGGTAAATCCCAAAATAGAGCCGGGCGTTCGGGGTCCCCGGCAAACGCTTTGGCGTTTGCTGGGGTGACGTTAACGCCCGGCGGTGATTCCAAGGGGATACGTCGACTGCGGAATTGCTCTAGGTGCCTTCCGCCCAGCCCGCCAAGTACTCCTCCTGCTCGGGCGTCAGACGATCAATTTTGATTCCCATCGATTCCAGCTTCAGCCGCGCCACTCGCTTGTCTAGCTCATCAGGAACTTTGAAGACCTTCTTATCGAGGCTGGCGTGGTTCTTGACCATGTACTCGACCGAGAGCGCCTGGTCGGCGAAGCTCATATCCATGACCGCCGCCGGATGTCCTTCGGCCGCGGCCAGGTTGATCAGCCGGCCTTCGCCCAGCACGTTGATCTTGCGGCCGTCCCGCAGGGAGTACTCCTCGACGAAGTTGCGCGTCACGCGCTTGCCGCTGGATAGTTTTTCCAGCGCCGGAATATCGATCTCGACGTTGAAGTGGCCCGAGTTGGCGACGATGGCCCCGTCCTTCATAACCGCGAAGTGCTCCTTACGCAGCACGTTCTTGTTGCCGGTCACGGTGCAGAAGATGTCGCCGATTTTGGCCGCGTGCTCCATGGCCATTACGCGATAGCCGTCCATTACCGCTTCCAGAGCCTTCGTCGGGTCAATCTCGGTGATGATAACCTCGGCGCCCAGCCCGCGCGCCCGGCTCGCCAGGCCGCGTCCGCACCAGCCATAACCGGCAACGACGAACTTGGAGCCCGCCAGCAGGAAGTTGGTGGCGCGGATGATGCCGTCGATCGTCGATTGTCCGGTGCCATAGCGATTATCGAACAGGTGCTTGGTGTCAGCGTCGTTCACGGCGATGATCGGATAGCGCAGCACGCCCTGCTTGGCCATGGCGCGCAACCGTATGACTCCGGTGGTGGTTTCTTCCGTGCCGCCCAGGATGCCGTCCAGCACATCCGTCCGCTTGGTCAGGGCCGTGGTCACCAAGTCCGCCCCATCGTCCATGGTGATGTGCGGCTTGTGATCAAGGGCGGCCATGATGTGCTTGTAATAAGTCTCGTTGTCCTCGCCCTTGATGGCAAAGACCGGGATATTGCTATCGCGCACCAGCGCCGCGGCCACATCATCCTGGGTCGAGAGCGGATTGGAAGCGCACAACACCACGTCGGCGCCGCCATCCCGAAGGGTGATCGCCAGATTCGCCGTCTCAGCCGTCACATGCAGACAGGCGGCGATACGCATGCCCTGCAAGGGCTGATTCTTAATAAACTCTTTGCGGATGATCTGCAGAACCTGCATCGACTGGTTCGCCCAGTCGATGCGCTTCCGTCCCAAATCCGCCATCTCGAGATTTTTGATATCAAACGAAGGAACTTGTGCCGCGGTTGGCATAATCTTTACACCCCAATCTGTTTTAACGATACACGGTTGCCGGCAGCTACGGGAGAACGGCTTTCATGCAGGCGAAACCAGAGCACGTGCCAAGCAAGGCGACAAATCCGAGCCTACTGCCGGAGAGCCTTACTTTTTCGCGGCCTCGGCCCGCAGCCCAGCCGCTTCACGCAGTGCCGCGGCCTTGTCCGTGATCTCCCAGGTGAAATCCTTGTCGTCACGGCCAAAGTGACCGAACGCCGCGGTCTTCCGGTAAATCGGACGCCGCAGGTCGAGGTGCTCGATAATGCCGCGCGGCGTCAGCGGGAAGTTCTGGCGCACCAGATCCTGCAATTTTTCGCGCGCGATCTTACCGGTGCCGAAGGTGTCGACCAGCACGCTGACCGGTTCGGCCACGCCAATGGCATAAGCAAGCTGTACCTCGCAACGATCGGCCAGCCCCGCCGCCACAACGTTCTTGGCGATGTAGCGAGCCATGTAGGCAGCCGAGCGATCGACCTTGGTCGGGTCTTTGCCGCTGAAGGCTCCGCCGCCATGACGGCCCATGCCGCCGTAGGTGTCGACGATGATCTTACGGCCGGTCAGGCCGGTGTCACCCATCGGACCACCGATGACGAAGCGGCCGGTGGGATTGATGTGGTACTTGGTATCGGCGTCGAGCAGGCTGCTCGGAATTGTCGCCTGGATGATGTGCTTCAGGATGTCGGCACGAAGCTCCTCGTTGCTGACGGTTTCGGCGTGCTGTGTCGAAATGACAACGGCATCCACGCGAACCGGCTTGCCGGTTTCGTCGTACTCAACAGTCACCTGGGATTTGCCGTCGGGGCGGAGGTAGGAAAGCAATCCTGTCTTACGAGCATGGGAGAGACGCTGTACCAGCTTATGAGCCAGCGAGATTGCCACCGGCATGTACTCCGGGGTCTCGTTGGTGGCGTAACCGAACATCATTCCCTGATCGCCCGCACCCCCTGTGTCGACGCCCATCGCGATGTCGCCGGACTGCTTGTTGATGGTCGAGATGACCGCACAGGTATTGGAATCAAAACCGTAAAGGGCGTTATCGTAACCGATCGCGCTGACCACGCCGCGAACCACCGACTGGAAGTCGACGTAGGCTTTGGTCGTGATTTCGCCGGCGATCACTACCAGTCCGGTAGCGGTCAAGGTCTCGCAGGCCACCCGGCTATACCGGTCTTGCTCAAGGCAAGCATCGAGGATGGCGTCGGAGATCTGGTCGGCGATTTTATCGGGATGACCTTCGGTTACTGACTCGGAAGTAAACAAAAAGCGATTACGGGACAAGCTGTCCTCCTGGTTCGAAAAATACTCGGACGGACGTGGACCCCGGCAAGTGGAAAGTCGAGATCCTCGGCAAGGCTCTGTCAGGGCAGAAAACCGAGTGTTAGAAAGTTAAGTTTATAGGGGCGCCGCTTGCCGCGCAACCACGACAGGTCTATGTGCGGTAAATTAAAGTGAACGGCTGGTACTTGCATTGAAGTGCTGTTTTTCGTCCGTCAGCGTTAACCGGCCCTACTGCTGCACTCCTTCGGGAGTAAATGTAATGGTTCGCCTGGAGTTCGTTGGACCGATCCGTCCCATTGCCTGGCCATTGAAGGTCACGTCAATTCCCGCCGGATTCCCCGCCACCACCACTACACGGTCCTGGGCCTGAAAACTCCGCTCCCGTTTGTCCGACGACTCAGGGTCCATGGTGTCTTCCATCACCTGCTTCCCGTCCACCTGAATCGACACCCAACAACGCTGATTGGCGGTCAATACCAGGGAAATGCCGTTCGCTGCCGCCTTTTTCTTCTTCCCGCCCTCTGCGGCGCCCGCAGTCATGGCCGGCTTGTTGACCTCCGCCGACGCCACTGACGGCTGCCGCGTACCGCCGGCCGCAATGGGCGGGGCGGGGTTCCGGGATTCGGCAACACCTGCCGCAGGAGCAGGAGTAGTACCGTTTACGACCTGGGCAGTGTTCGCGGACAGTGATGGAGGCGCTGGCAAATTCGAGGCGGCCTGCACCGGCTGCGGAAGCGAGGCCTGAAGAGCAGTCACACTGGCCGGCGGCGAAGACTGTTTCCGCGCTTCCGCCCGGTGCGCCACCCATCTCTGCAAATAAGGCCACCCGCCAACGGAGGCGCTGACGAGGGCAAAAACAGCCACCAGGCTCCAAACCAGGGTCGTCGCGCCATGCTTGCGGGGGCCATATCCAGCATCGCGGGAAGCTTCGAACTGCCTGGCTACCACGTAAATATTGACGTCACCTGAGGACACCAAATCCTGGGTGGCGGCCATGTAATCACCAACCGCTTGCTCTTCGTCGATACCGACATAGCGGGCGTACGCTCTGACGAAGCCCTTGTTAAAGATGCCGCCCGGCAGTTGACTAAAATTCTCTTCTTCCAGCGCGCGCAGGTTACGGGTGCCGATCTTGGTGGCTACGGCAACTTCTTCCAGCGTGATACCGCGTAGTTCACGCTCGCGCCGCAGTTTTTCGCCAAACTGACCCACGGGTGCCCTCTCGCCGGTGCATGTTCTTCTCGCATAATAGGATTGCATTCCGTCCAAGTCAAACCCGAAAATGCGGCTAAACATGCCAACCGCCGTGCTGGAAACGCGCCCAAGCAACAAGCAAGGCGCCAAGGCAGGCGCGTCCCGCACGAAACTCGTTTGCCCCGGCCCTTTTTGGCGAGTTGCCTGTTCCGCGACCGGAACCCTATAATAGCCTCCCACTGTTCTCGTCTGAAAAAAGACTAGAATGGGCATGTACTTTTACCCATGACTGAAGGCTCTGCGATCGGCAACTCCCGACACCACCAGCAGTTGAGCATCTTTCATGATGTCGCGAAGGCGCTCACCTCCTCGCTGAATCTCGATTCCATTCTGCAGACCATCATGGATAAAGTCGCGGCTTACTTCAAACCCGATACTTGGTCCCTGCTCATGGTGGACGAGCCGAAGCAGGAGCTCTATTTCGCCATCGCGGTCGGCGACGCGGCCGATGTCCTCAAGCCGGTGCGGTTGCGGATCGGCGAGGGCATCGCCGGCTGGGTCGCCAAACACGGCGAGCCGCTTCTCATCCCCGACGTTTACACCGACCCGCGATTCGCCAAGCGGGTCGACCAGCTTACCAAGTGGCACACGCGCTCGATCATCTGCATGCCGCTGTGTTCCAAGCAGCGCGTGCTGGGCGTCATTCAGCTTGTCAATGTCGAGATGACGGGGTTCGGCGATTCCGAGTTGCTGCTGATGCGCGCCATGGCCGACTATGCGGCCATCGCCATCGAAAATGCTCGCGCCGTCGAACGCATTCAGGAGCTGACGATTACCGACGATTGCACTGGCCTGTATAACGCGCGCCACCTCTACAAGACTCTGGACACCGAGGTCAATCGTTCCGCGCGCTTCGGCTATCAGTTCAGCGTTCTGTTCCTCGACCTCGACTACTTCAAGCGGGTGAATGACACCCACGGCCACTTGGTCGGCAGCCGACTGCTTGGCGAGGTCGGTGTCGTCATCAAATCGTACTTGCGCATGATCGATTGTGCCTTCCGCTATGGCGGCGACGAATTTGTGGTTCTGCTGCCCCAGACCGGCAAAGATGCGGCGACCGTGGTGGCTAAACGTCTGCTGGAGATCTTTCGCACCGCCGAGTTTTTGAAGGGCGAGGGACTGAACCTCAACGTCCGGGTGAGCATGGGCGTAGCCACCTATCCGGAAGACGCCAAGAATGCGCACGACATCATTCATCAGGCCGATGAAATGATGTACGCGGTCAAGAACTCAACTCGCGACAACATCAGCGTGGCCGGGGCGGGACTGATCGCGTAAAACGAGCCGTAAAGGTCGCAGCGATGCTGCTCGCGGCAAAGGGCCACACCTTATCCCGAAATTTGCGCGGCAGCCTGCCCATGCCGGACAACAGGCCCTAAACTCGTTGCTTGAAGCGGTCGAGCAAGATGAACAGCACGACTCCGATCAGCGAGTCCAGGAGAGCGCCCAGCAGTTGATGTCCCCAGCGCCAGATGAGCGGTTCATTGGCCAAGCCGCGCATGATGCCGAAGTAAATCAGCTGGTGTAGCAGGTAGAAGAAGTAGATCAGCAGAAACCGCGAGCCCGGCTGCTCGACATCGATCTTGACGCCGAGCGAAGAGGCGAGAAAGCCGACTACGGTCTTGGCTATTCCGTTCACGCCGATGGGATGCTGCGTCAGCGCGTCCTGCACCAATCCAATCAGGCATCCCGTGCCCAGGCCGGTGATCGGATTGCGGCGCGATATGGCAAAAAAAATCGTCACCACCAGCGGCAGATCGAGAATGCGAAGAGCGCTCACCCGGACTGGAATAAATCCCTGCAGGAACAAAACCAACAGCGGTACGCCAACCGCAACTCCCCAAGAGAAGCGATAGACTTCAACCTGCTCGCGAGATGTGTAGCTGGTGTTCACGCCTGAATCGCCTATGGAGTATCTTCGCCGCTTGTTGCCGGCTTCGGGTTTTCAACCGTGGGTTTCGCCGGCTGCGTTTGCGTTGCCTTCGGTTTGGCCGCCGCTCCATTGGTGGGCGATGCGGCGGGCTTTGAAGCGGCAGTGCCCGCGGTGACCGGCTTGCCGCTCGCCGAGCCCGGCACAGGCGCCGAAGGTTTAGCGTTCACGGCAGGTTTGGGCACAGCGGCAGCGCCGGGCGTACTCGCTGCCGGCGCACCAGCTCCGGTTGACGATGGAGTCTGCGGGGCGCCGCCAGTCGCGGAATTTGGAGTGGCCCCGGCGGGCTTATCAGGCACTGAAGGCAATCGCTGAGCAAGAATGTCGGCGGCGCGAATAGGGCCGAGGCCCTTGGTGTCGGCCTCTTTCTCCGTGATCTTGGTGATGACCAGCACTTCTTCCAGGCGGCTTAGGTTGGCCGAGGGCGTTACGCGCACGTTGAGGAAAAGATCTCTGCCAGGGCTGACCGAGGCGACTTTGCCGATGGGCAAACCTTTCGGGAAGATGCGGTCGCCGCCGCTGGTAATGACGTCTTCGCCCGGCACGACGCTTTCGTCGGCCATGATGTAGGCCAGATTCGGGTTCCCGGCCGGCTGGCCTTTGAGGATGCCCTGCAATCTCGATTTCACCAGCGTGGCGCCGACACCGCTGGTCTGATCCGTAATCTCCAGCACCTGCGAAGTAGACGGGTAGACGCGCAGCACTTTGCCAATGATTCCTTCAGGCGTAATGACTGCCATGTTAGGCTCGACGCCCTCGTTCGAACCGCGGTCGATGTAGATGAGGTGCGATGTCTCTGAACCGCTGGACCCGATCACCTGCGCGGCGACCGTTTGGGAAATGTATTGCTCTTTGAACTGGAGCAGCGCCTGTATGCGGCGCGCCTGTGCCGCATCCTGCTCCATGCGAATCTGCTCCAACCGCATGCGCTCGATCTGCTCGCGCAGCTCGACATTCTCGTGGTGCACTCCACGCAGGTAGATATAGTCGCGCCACGCGTGGCGAACCCATTGTTCTGAATAAACGAAACCGCGCCCGAAGGGAGTGACGAGCGCTACGGCCCATTGCCGTATCAGCCGCACCGGACCACTCTCCGTCGGCCGCTTGATCTGCGTCGCCAAGCCGAGGATCTGCGCCGTCAGCACAGCGGCGAGGATGGTCGCGTTCTTGTGCCGGGCGAAAAAGGATTCCATAAAAGCAGTTTCAGGGTTTCAAAGTTTGAAGGTTTCAGAGTTCTGCTGCCGCCCTCGGTACCGGTTCAGAGTTCGCTCATAGGCAAACCCAAATCCCACGCACCGGCCTGAAACCTTGAACCTTACCTCTAATCGATCGATATTTTTCTCAGCAGCTTGAAGTCGCTCAGCATCTTGCCCGTGCCAAGCACGACGCTCGCCAGCGGATCGTCGGCGATGGAAACCGGCAGGCCAGTTTCCTCGCGGATGCGCTTGTCAAGATTCTTAAGCAAGGCGCCGCCGCCGGTGAGGACGATGCCGCGGTCGCTGATGTCCGCCGAAAGTTCAGGCGGCGTGCGTTCCAGCGCAACACGAATCGCGTTGACGATGGTCGAAACCGATTCGCTGAGGGCTTCGCGTATTTCGCCGTCGTCCACGGTGAGGGTCTTGGGCACGCCCTCGATGAGGTTACGGCCTTTGACTTCCATGGTCAGCGGCTTTTCCAGCGGGAAAGCCGAACCGACCTCGATCTTGATCTGCTCTGCCGTACGCTCGCCGATCAGCAGGTTGTACTTGCGCTTCAGGTAATTCATGATCGACTCGTCCATCTGGTTGCCGGCCATGCGCACCGAGCGCGAGTAGACGATGCCGCTGAGCGAAATCACTGCGATATCGGTGGTGCCGCCGCCGATATCAACTATCATGTTGCCGCTGGGCTCGGTAATCGGCAAACCCGCGCCGATTGCCGCCACCATCGCCTGCTCCACCAGATGCACTTCGCTGGCCTTGGCGCGATATGCCGAATCCATGACCGCGCGCTTTTCCACCTGCGTGATCTCCGACGGCACCCCGATGACAATGCGCGGATGCACCAGCATCTTGCGGTTGTGCGCCTTCTGGATGAAGTAGTTCAGCATCTTCTCCGTGTGGCGGAAGTCGGCGATCACGCCGTCCTTCATCGGTTTGATGGCGACGATATTGCCGGGCGTGCGGCCCAGCATTTCCTTGGCTTCCTTGCCGACCGCTTCCACCTCATTGGTGTTGCGATTGACGGCGATGATGGAAGGCTCGTTGACAACAATTCCCTTGCCTTTCGCGAAGACAAGCGTGTTGGCTGTTCCCAAGTCAATGGCGAGATCGCTGGAAAACATGCTGAACAGCGAACGCATGTTAGCGAAGCGGGAGCCGGAATGATAACCGTTGGATGACATTACTGAACGTTCTCTCTGGATACAATTGATCTCTAAGCCCAAGCGGACACACTACGTTATCCCATAAACCCGCTCGTTCGCCTAACGTGAACACCCTACGCGCGGGGATGGAATACTCCGAGACACTACCGGATGGGCCGATCTGAGTTAAAAAGTACCCTAACCTATTGTAGCGGAAACAGGAGCACTCAAGACCAAATTAACGCTACGCGCTCTGGATTTTAGGGATCGGCTCCAAACCAGCGGCCCCGGCTCAGGGAAAGCTGTCAGACTGAGACGGGGCGGTCATTGCCGGGTGAACGTCATGCCAGCGCAGGCGCCCAACCCGGATCTGCTGTAGCGCAAAGGCAGACCCTACGGCTCGGGATTGTGGAACAGAATTGCTGATCGCATGGTGTTGCATTTTGCATACAATAGACGCGAGGGTGGGTTATGGCAACAATCGAGCAGCCAAAAACCGATGGCACCTCTGCCGCCAAGTCCAAGGTCTTCCGTAACTTTATCGACGGCGAGTGGGTGGAGTCCGCAAGCGGCCAGACGTTCCAGAACTTGAACCCGGCGGACATCCGTGAGGTGGTCGGCATTTTCCAGCGTTCGGGCAAGGCGGAGGTCGATGCCGCCGTCACGGCCGCCAGCAAAGCATTTGACAAGTGGCGGCTGACGCCCGCGCCCCGGCGGGCTGAGATCGTGTTCCGGGCCGCTTCCATCCTGGAAAAGCGGAAGGAACAGTTTGCCCGCGACATGACGCGGGAGATGGGCAAGGTCCTGAAAGAGACCCGCGGCGACGTCCAGGAAGCGATCGATACCGGCTACTACATGGCGGGCGAGGGCCGCCGCCTGTTCGGCTTTACCACCCCGAGTGAGCTTCCTAACAAGTTTGCCATGTGCGTGCGCCAGCCCGTCGGGGTGTGTGCGATGATCACGCCGTGGAACTTCCCGATGGCGATTCCATCGTGGAAGCTCTTCCCTGCCCTTGTCGCCGGCAACACATGCGTCATTAAGCCCGCCCAGGACACGCCACTCTCGGTGTTTAACTTTGTCGACGCACTGACCGAAGCCGATATCCCCGGAGGCGTAGTCAACATCGTCACCGGCTTTGGCAGCGAAGTTGGCGCGCCGCTCGCCGCGCATCCTGAGGTTCGTGCGGTTTCGCTCACCGGCTCATCGGCGGTGGGCCGTGTGGTGGGAGTCACCTGCGCCGAACAACTGAAACGCTGCTCGCTGGAGCTGGGAGGCAAGAACCCGATGATCGTGCTCGATGACGCCAATCTTGAATTGGCGCTGGAAGGCGCGGTTTGGGGCGCCTTCGGCACGACCGGCCAGCGTTGCACGGCGACCAGCCGCATTATCGTGCAAAAGGGGGTCTACACCCGATTCGTCGCAGAACTGGTGGCTCGCGCCCGCAAGCTCAAGATCGGCAATGGCCTCGATGAAAGCGTGGAAATGGGTCCGGCCATCAATGCCCGGCAGTTGCAGACTGACCTCGAATACATCGAAATCGGCAAAGCTGAGGGCGCCAAGCTGCTCTGCGGCGGCAACCGCCTCACCCGGGGTGAGTACGAACACGGCTTTTTCCTTGAAGCGACGGTTTTCTCCGAGGTCGATCCCAAAATGCGGATTGCCCAGGAAGAGATCTTCGGCCCGGTCGTTTCGGTCATCCCCTGTGAGAATCTGGCACATGCCATTGATATAGCCAATGGCGTCGCTTATGGGCTCTCCTCGGCCATCTATACCAAAGATGTCAATCGCGCTTTCCTGGCCATGCAGGAGCTGAGCGCAGGCATTACCTATGTGAATGCACCCACGATTGGGGCCGAAGTACACCTGCCATTTGGCGGAGTAAAGGCCACCGGAAATGGACATCGCGAGGGCGGAATCGGCGCTTTTGACTTTTTCACGGAGTGGAAATCGGTGTATGTTGATTACTCCGACCGGCTGCAAAAAGCCCAGATCGACCGACCAGATTAGAGCATTCGCCATGTGGGAATGGCGTGTGACAGGATGCAGGGGTAATAAGGCAAAGGAAGGCATTAAGAGAGCAGGGTTCCACCCAACGCGCACAACTCCGGCGCATGTTGGGACCCCGGCTCAGTTTTTCGACCGGCGCACGGGGACAATTCACGTCAGCCGGCTGTGGAAGAAGGGCAGTGAATGGCAACGAATTCAGCTTGTGAAATCCTCGCGGCCTCCCGCATGGAGAACGTCAACTATGCGATCCGCGACCTGGTAGTGATCGCCGACCAGATTGCGCGCGAGGGCAAAGAGATTCTTTATCTCAACATCGGAGACCCCTGTCTTTACGGCTTCAGGACGCCGCCGCACATGATCGAAGCCGCTCATAAGGCGATGACGGACGGCATCAATGGGTACGGAAACTCGCTGGGCTTGAACTCAGCCGTACAGGCCATCCGCAACGAGGCCGAGGGCAACGGCTTCGCCAACATTCAGGGTGTGTTCGTCACCATGGGCTCGGGTGAGGCGGTCGACGCGTGCCTGACAGCGCTGGTAAATCCGGGAGATAACGTGCTGACGCCGTGCCCCGATTATCCGCTCTACTCGGCCACCCTGGCGAAGAACAGTTGTGTGCTTACCTCGTATCGGCTGAAGGAAGAAGAGGGCTGGGAGCCCGACCTTGATGACATGGCCGCCAAGATCAACTCGCGCACGCGTGGCATTGTCATCATCAATCCCAACAATCCCACCGGGGCGGTTTATTCGCGGCAGACGCTGGAAGGCGTAGCCGAGTTGGCGCGTCGCAATAATCTGATCATCTTTTCCGACGAGATCTACGACCGGTTGATCCTTGACCCCACGGAAACTCACGTGGCGATCGCGGCCCTGGCTCCCGACGTGCCGGTGGTGACCTTCAACGGACTTTCCAAGGCCTATTGTTGCCCCGGCTGGCGCCTGGGATGGGGCATTGCCACAGGTCCGGACGACTCCCTCAAACCGTTCCTCGAAGGCGTCTACAAGCTGCTGCGCGCGCGGCTGTCAGCGCCACATCCGCTGCAATTCGCCATCAAACCAGCGCTGGAAGGGCCGCAAGACCACCTGAGGGAGATGAACAAAAAACTGCGCTGCCGCCGCGACATCACGCAGAGCTGGTGCGAGAGGACGCCGCGAGTCAGTTGCGTCGCTCCGAAAGCGGCGTTCTACGCGTATCCGAAACTCGACATACCAGACGACGACACAACCTTCGTGCGTGAGCTGCTGGAACAGACCCAGGTGCTGATGGTTCATGGCGCCGGCTTTGGCGAAAAGTCGGGCACGGCTCACTGCCGCATCGTCTTTCTTCCCGAGGAAAAAATCCTTACCCTGGCGTACGCCAAGGTTTCCGAGTTCATGACCGCACGCTACGCCTGAGCTGGATTGGTGTTAGCCGCCCGGCAACGTAAATTTGTAGGCGTCATGAACTACCCCACGTTAGCCAAAAACAGGCGAACGTGGGGCACCAAAAGTATATTGCTCACCAGACAATAATGGCGAAGAGCGTTGCGACGATGAGGCCGCAAACCACGGGGATGAACAGCTTCCGCACGGCATCGAAGACCGACACCCGGGCAAAGGCCGCGACCGCAGCCAAAGCCGACCAAGCCGTCAGCGTCTTTCCGGTCCACACCGATCCCATCTGTCCGACCGCGGCCAGGGTGGAGACGTCGAAGTTGACCGCCCTGCCAAGCGCGCCGGCCAAGGCTCCGGTTAGCGGCAGTCCGGCGAATCCTGAACCGTCAATGCCGGTCACCATGCCCGAAAACAACACCCCAAAGGTAACGAAATAGCGGCTTCGCGGAATCAGATGATCGGCGCTTCGCACCAGCTCGAACAGAAATCCTGGAGCCTTGTGCCCTGCTTCAACGCTCAGGATCGGACCGGCCAGCGTCGCTACTCCGATGAAGAAGAAACCGGCAATCGGCAATACCTGGGCCATCGCTCGAAATGCAAAGACCAGACCGTCAGTGAAATAAACAGCCACGGCCCGAAATGCGCCGCGGCCTTCGCTGATCAGAGAAACGATCAACATCAATAACCCCGCGACGCCGCCAACGACCGCGGCCGCAGCCGCTCCTTGAGGCGCTTCGAAACCCGGCCACAGCTTCGGCAGGATCATGTCGATGACAATGGCGAGAAATGCCACCGGCGTAACAATCGCGATTAGCCGAGACCACTTCTCCATCCGTGGCGAGAGGGTCAGCCGTTTCGCCATCACCGGGGATTTTGGTTGGGCCACGGGCCCGTGAGGACCGATAGCGGAAGGATCGGCTTTCTCCCAAAGATCAAGGTGAGCGGCGCTGGGGGTCTGGATGTCCTTCCTGATTAGAAAGTAGCAGAGCAGGAAGGCGACGCCACCTGTAATGAGCGAGAGCACCAGCGCCTTATCCGCCACCAGCGCCAGCGGCACGCCGGCGGCCTTGGCGCTGATTCCCGGCCCGACCCGGATCACGTAGTCCGACGATAGCGCGGTTCCTAGTCCAGCCACGGCGATGCAGAGCGCGCCGCCCAGCGGCGGAAGCCCCGCGGCAATCGCCGCCGGCAACAAAATTCCGGCCATCAGCGGAACCGTGGGCGTCGGCCAGAAGAAAAGCGAGACGATGTAGCTGGCAAATCCGAGAACGAAATAGGCGATGTGACCGTTCCTCATGACCAGGCGAAACGGCCGGATCATCGCAATGTCGGCGCTGATCGTCACCAGGGAGTTCAACAGCGCCGTCATCATGGCGATCACGAGAAAGATATTGAACAGCTCTTTTCCGGCCACCAGCGGCGCCATAAAAATTGCTTCCAGTGCAATCGACAGCTTTCCGGAAAACGCGAACGCCGTGATGAACGTCGCCAGCATCGCCGGCAGCACGACGTTGACCCGACAAGCCATGGTGGTAATGATGGCGACAACGCCGAGTAGATAAAGCCAATGAGCCGCTGTCAGGGTGACCGTCTCCGGCATGATTAGAATCCTTAGGAATGGCTGGCAGTTATTCGCATACCGTGCTCATTTTGGCGGCGAAGATCCTCCTACGGTCTGGAAGCGGACATCCCAGGCCGATCTTGATCGCCTTTACTTCTTTGCCGCAGAGAATGGTTCGCGTGGGAACCAGTGTTGTATACAATGTATCAATGTGTCAACAACCGCGAGGCGGTCGTGCCATGAAAACCAGCGCACTGCTCGACGTCGGCTGTAAAGGGGTTTAGCGTCGACCGGCAATGGGCGTTTGCGGCCTGCCAATCGGGCTCAACCTAGTGGTGCGGTGCGTAGACTACACCCGTCAACAAAGGGGAGCGAGTTATGAAGGTCGTCGTTATTGGGGGTGGATGGGCTGGCTGTGCCGCCGCGCTGTCCGCAGCCAAGCAGGGCGCGGAGGTAACCCTCGCCGAACGCACCGATATGCTGCTGGGCACTGGCCTGGTCGGAGGAATCTTCCGCAACAACGGCCGCTTTACTGCCACCGAGGAGGCGATCGCACTCGGCGGTGGCGAGCTGTTTGAACTCATGGATGCTCATGCCGTCCACAAGAACATCGAGTTCCCGGGCCACAAACACGCATCGCTCTACAACATCATGACCATCGAGCAGGGGGTCGCGCGCCTGCTCAAGGGCTTCGGCGTCCAGCTCCGGATGTCGACCCGTGTCACCGATGTCGCCATGGACGGCCAACGCATGGCGGCGGTGATGACCGCCAAGGACGTCGGCGAGGAACGCTTCGAGGCTGATGCCTTTGTCGAGACGACGGGCACTTCCGGAAACCCGTATGCCTGCGGTAAATACGGTAATGGCTGTGGCATGTGCGTGCTGCGCTGCCATGCATTTGGCGTTCGCGTGAGCATTGCCGGGCGTGCCGGAATTGCCGAAATCACCGGCAAGAAGGGCGATCAGTTCGGCGCCATGAGCGGCTCCTGCGAACTGATTAGGGAATCGCTGGCCGACGACGTGCTGGCGGAGATGAGTCGCACCGGCATGGTAATGCGTCCGATTCCAGAGTTCGAAGACGACGGCTCGGGCAAGCTGGATATCAAGGCCTGTCAGCAATACACTCAAGCCGAGTACAAAACCAACGTGGTGGTGCTCGACACCGGCGGCGCCAAGCTGATGACTCCGTATTTTCCGCTGCCCCTGCTTCGGCGGGTGCGGGGTTTCGAGAACGCTCGCTACTCCGACCCCTACGGGGGCACCTTTGGCAATTCCATCCGCTATATCAATATGGCGCCACGTAACGACGCGCTCAAGATCGACGGACTGGAAAATGTGTTCTGCGCCGGCGAGAAGGCGGGTCTGCTGGTCGGGCACACGGAGGCGGTGGTCACCGGCACGCTGGCCGGCTACAACGCCGCCCGCCACGCCGACGGCAAGCAGCCGCTGATACTTCCGGACACCCTGCTCGCCGGCGATGCCGTCAGCCACGTGCGTGAACAAATGCAGACGGAGAAGGGTCTGGGCATGAAGTTCACTTTCTCCGGCTCGGTCTTCTTCGAACGCATGAAGCAGCGCGGAAGCTATCTCACGGACGTCGCGGAGATTCGACGCCGGGTCGCAGCCACCGGGCTGGCTAACGTCTTTGCCGCGTGTCCGGACGTAGCTGCGATGCACCGCAAGACGGTCGCGGTATCGGCCGACTAACAGGCTGGCCAACAGCAGCGTGTGCCGGGGACCCCGGCTGACCACCCCAGCACGCGCAACTACAACGCGTGCCGGGGACCCCGGCTGGGGTGCGTTTTTCCGAAGCGTGCTAAACGGTGGTTGTCGCCATCGGGCAATCAGTTTGAGACATTGCGGAAAACCAGTTTCCAGGCTTGGACAGGGATGGGGTGCATGACAACGGGGACACAAGGAACCCAGTCTTTTTATCGGCCGGAGAGCGCTTTGGACTACATGCCCAGGCCGGAGCTGGAGCGATTGCAGCTCAAGCGCCTGCGCAGCGTAGTTCAGCGCGCCTGGGAGCGGGTGCCGCTATTCCGTGCCCGCATGAACGAGCGGGAAGTGACCCCCGAAGACATCCATTCCCTCGCCGATGCCGCCAAACTGCCGTTTACGGTAAAGACCGATCTGCGCGATACCTATCCATTCGGCTTGTTCGCCAGCTCGATGCGGGAGGTGGTGCGCCTGCACGCTTCCAGCGGCACCACGGGCAAACCGATCGTTGTCGCATACACGCAGGACGACCTCGAGGTTTGGACATCGGTCATGGCGCGCGCGCTGGCCGTCCCCGGAGTGCAAGAGGGCGACATCGTGCAGAATTGTTTCAACTACGGACTGTTCACCGGGGGGCTCGGCTATCACTACGGAGCGGAGCGGCTGGGAGCAACCGTTATCCCAGCCTCGGGCGGCAATACCGAACGCCAGATCATGCTCATGCGCGACTTCGGCACGACGGTTGTGTTCAGTACGCCCACCTACTTTCTGCACGTACTGGATCGCGCCGAAGAACTGGGAGTGGACCTCCGGCAAATGTCACTGCGGATCGGCTTTTTCGGGGCGGAGCCCTGGACCGACGCGATGCGGCGACGGATCGAGCAGGCAGCCGGGATCAAAGCTTTCGATCTTTACGGTCTCTCCGAGATCGTTGGTCCCGGAATCTCCGTCGACTGCGTTCACCAGGACGGTCTGCACATTTTCGAAGACCATTTCTACGCGGAGATCATCAATCCGGAAACGCAGCAGGGGCTGCCGGAGGGGGAAGAGGGCGAGCTGGTGCTGACCACCCTCAGCAAGCAGGCCATGCCGCTGATCCGCTACCGTACGCGCGATATCTCGGCCCTGATGCCCGGGACATGCGCCTGCGGCCGCAGCCTGCGGCGAATGCGGCGCGTCGGCCGGCGCAGCGACGACATGCTGATCATCCGCGGCGTGAACGTGTACCCTTCGCAGGTAGAGTCGGTTCTGTTGCAGTTCGACGAGGCGGCGCCGCACTATCTGATCATCCTCACCAGTGAACACGGCCTCGACCAGATGGAAGTTCAGGTGGAAGTAACGCCCAGGATCTTCAGTGACAAAGTTGCGACCATGGAGGCCCTGCAGAAAAGACTGTCGGATGCGATGCGGCAGGTACTGCAGACCCGCGTGCAGGTAACGCTGGTGGCCCCGAGCACGATTCAACGTAGCGAAGGGAAGGCCAAACGCGTCATTGACAGGCGGAAGATATGAAGATCACTCAGCTCTCTGTTTTCGCCGAGAACAAACCCCGCTACATAGTTGCGCCTTGTCGGCTCCTGGCCGATGCGGGGATAGACATCCGCGCGATTTCGCTGGCCGAGACCCTGCACTTCGGAGTGCTACGGTTGATTGTCTCCGACTGGCGAAAGTCGGCCAAGCTTCTGGAGGAGGCCGGTTATGTGGTGAAGCCGACCGAGGTACTGGCGGTGGAAGTGCCTGGCGGACCGAGTGGCCTGGCCGGGGTTCTGGCCGCTGTGGAAACCACGTCTCTCAACATCGAATACATGTACGCATTTCCCTTCGGCCATGGCGACAAGGCCATTCTGGTTTTTCGCTTTGAAGATCTGGACGCCGCCATCGAGCAGCTACAGTCGGCCGGAATCAGCATGCTTGCGCGTGAGGAATTGCAGGAGCGGTAGACACGCCGCACATACCGAAAAGTCCAGAGCAAGGTCTTCACGCGCATCTGGCCATGGCCTTAGATATCACGTGTTCAATAAAGCGGTCCCCGCAGCGCCAGCCGGAGATTCTCAAAGATGAGCAGTACATGTACTCCGCCTTAGTTCTATCGATACTTATGTGATGTAGCGCTCTGCTGGAACAAGGCCGACCATTAACTCGCAAAGTTATCGCGAGGAGGGTCGCGTGCAGAAACAAAAGGGCTTTTCTCTTATCGAGCTGCTGATCGTGGTAGCGATCATCCTGATTATCGCCGCCATCGCCATCCCGAACCTGCTCCGTGCTCGTATCGCGGCCAACGAGGCATCAGCTGTGGGATCGATGCGCGCGATCAACACCGCTGAGGTCAGCTATTCAACGCTTTATCCTGCAGTGGGTTATTCGCCGGATATGAATTCTTTGGCCGGTAGCAGTTGCGCTGCCCCGACATCAGGCGCAGCCTGCCTGATCGACACCACACTCGCAGGCGCGACGACTTCGGCCACTGGCAAGAGCGGCTACTATTTCACCTACACCATCGTTTCTTCTGTGGGCTACACGCTGCAGGGAACGCCTGCGAAGCTGGGCTCTACGGGAATCAAGAACTACTACACGGACGGAAGTAACGTAATTCACTTCAACGCCACTGCCGCCGCCACCGCGACAGACGCATCTATCCAGTAACCAGGATGGCGGGTTGCAGAACCGGCTTTCGCCTAAGAGGAACCGTATGGGTGCGCCTCGCCATATTCGGCGAGAGGAAATCTCATTCTAGGGCTGGTATGATCGGGAGCAGTGGCGCTAGACCGGATGCGCGGAAGCTGTATCCCGTAAAAAGTGCCGAGCTCTAAAGCCCGGCATGATATCCAGGGATACATCAACTCCAGAATTGCTCTAGTTGTCGGCGTCCTGGACACGACGGAAGATTCTCAAACGGGAGGCGCAACATGCCGCAACCATCTGACAAGCCGCTGCCCTTTGTCTACGTTCACAGCATCAAGGCCGTCATGCGAGGGCGGGTTCATTGGTGTCAGGCCGCAAGCAACCGCAAGGGAGAAACCATCGCCCGCGCCCTTGAACTGCTGGCCCAGAGAGAACAGGTCAGCCAAACAAAGGAGGCGACGCCGCATGGCGAAGGCGAAGCAGTTCACGGTAACCATTGAAGATAAACCGGGCGTCCTGGGAAAGTGTTGCCTTGCTCTGGCTGAAAGCGGAGTGAACATCCTGGCCTTTCAGTCGTATGTCGAGGAAGGCGAGAGCTTGGCGAGGTTCGTGGTGGATGATCCGCCCAGCGCTAATGCGGCCCTGGGCAATCTGCGAATGAACTTCGAGGAGGAGGAGGTTGCCGTAGTCAGACTGGCGCACCGCCCGGGCGAGTTGGGACGCGCGGCAACGCTGTTGGGTGAAAACAAGGTCAACATTAACTACTCCTACTGCGGACTGGAACCGGGATCGACGCTGCCGCTCGTCGTCTTCGGGGTTGATAACGTGACCAAGGCGGCGGCGCTGCTGGACGAGCTAGCCGGCTGAACCGAGACTTAGCAAGCCGCGTAAAACACGCTGAAGCCGCGGAACCTTATCGAAAGCTGTAATTGTGCGTCTCCTTCAGTCGTCCACAACTGGTCCGCAATCCTCTCAGGGGTTGCTCTCGCGGAATCAATGAAAAATAGTTTTGTGTGATGCGCACTGCGTGGCATCCTTAGTGATTGATTCCGGAATTTCTAGCGCATAATATTCGATTTGTTTCGCGGCCTTTATCGGCAGCAGGCACTAAACTCGTATCCCGAGGTTGATAGATCATGCGAACTGTTACCCTGGAAGAACACTTCTCTACCCCTGAGGTCGTGAAAGCCACGGCACACTTGCAGAGCGGTTCCCGGTCAGGCTTTGTCGAAGTTGTGCGCGGCAAGCTGCTCGACGTGGGGGAAGGCCGGATTGCCGATATGGATGCGGACGGCATCGACGTGCAAGTACTATCGTTGGTGAACAGCGGCATGGATAAATTGGACTCCGCAACCGCGACGCCGCTGGTGCGCAACGCAAACGACCAGCTAGCAGCTGCCGTGCGGAAGCACCCTGACCGCTTGGCAGCCTTCGCCGCGCTGGCCCTGCAAGATCCGAAGACGGCAGCCGCCGAGTTTGAGCGCTGCGTATGTAAACTGGGATTCAAAGGAGCGCTCGTGCACGGCACCACCAACGGCGTTTTCCTGGATCAGCCGCAGTTCACGCCGCTGTTTGAAACCGCGCAGGCGCTCGACGTTCCCATCTACCTGCATCCGACCCCGGCGTCGCAGCCGGTGCAGGATGCATACTATGGCGGGCTGCCCGGCAACACCGGCTTTTTCCTTTCAACGGCTGCCTGGGGATGGCACGCGGAACTCGGGATGCATTGCCTGCGCCTGATTGTTTCCGGATTGTTCGACCGCTTTCCGAAACTCAAGATCATCATCGGACACATGGGGGAAAATCTGCCCTTTTCGATTGCCCGCGCCGATTCGATCTTGGCGCGCGGCGCCAATCATCTCCAGCGCCGGGTAGCCGACTATTTTTGTAAGAACTTCTACCTCACCACCAGCGGCTACTTCACCGTGCCCCCGCTCCTGTGCGCGCTACAAGTCGTGGGAGCCGACCGCATCCTGTTCTCAGTGGATTATCCGTTCAGCCCCAACGCCGAGGGCCGCGACTTCCTGAATTCGCTGCCTGTCAGCCCGGAGGACAGGGAGAAAATCGCTCATGGTAACGCGGATCGGCTGCTGAAGCTCTGAGCTTCCATGGCGTGGAAGCAACTGCCCTTCAGTGACACATCGGTGCTTTCCAGGGCGGTCTGATGCTCCCTCGCCGCGATTGATTTATTTGAAATTGAAAAAGCCGGGAAGACAGGCAGGACCAGCATGGCGCTGGCCCTGTCGATAATCTGTTTTGTCTGTTGGCTTCAGCTAATTCTCGTCACGCTATGGGCTTCGGCTTGCCACCACCACCGGGGTCGTCTGACGCTTGAGCTAGACCGGTTCCCTAGAAGGTATATACCTGGATTCGGTGAGTGAATTACCCTGGGGATGGCGAGTTCTCCTGCGACACGACAACGATGGCGCGAGCTTATTCCGATGATCTTCGGCGCA
>JBEKBO010000067.1:0-25151 GCA_050015355.1 Candidatus Korobacteraceae bacterium
TCCGTGCGTGGCTGCTGACCCATCATCGGCGGCGTCCCTCCTGCATCTCTACTTAACACACATGATGTTCACCACCAACACAAAAACTCGGCTTTCGAGCCGAGTTTTTCAACAGTCTCTATTCATTCTCAGCGTCGTCGCGGGCATAGCCGCCTTGTCCCGCATCCCGACCGGGAAACCTCGAACGTAACCGCGTCCCCGCTTATCAAAAAGCCCCCAGGCAGCGCGGATCGGGACAGCTCCATGGGATGCTTCGCTCTGCTCAGCATGACACTCCAAGTAAGTTAGGTCAGGCGTGAGAAAAAGCAGATCCTTCGCTACGCTCAGGATGACACTCACGAAGTGGTGTTAGTTAGGCGAGCTTTTATGATGGCGCAGCGAAGAACTTCACCACCGCCTCGCGAAACTGCTCAGGCTTCTGGATGTGCGGGATGTGGCCGCAATCCGGCACCTCGACCAGAATTGAGCCCTTGATAGCGGCATGCGTTTTGCGGCCAAGCTCGGGATACTGTCCGGCGACGGATTGCAAAGCGGGCGGCAGGCGATTCTTGCCGACGACCGTGCGATCGGCCTGCCCGATGATGACGAGCGTCGGGCGGCTGATCTCTCCCAGTTCGTAGACGACGGGCTGCTCGTAGATCATCTGGTAGGTGAGCGCCGAAGACCAGGCCGCGCGCGGATACTCGCCCGTCGCGAGGACGCCGGCCTGATCCTGCACGTAGACCTCGTATTCCGGCTTCCAGGCTCCCGGGTAATAGCTCTTCTGGTAATCGCGCATCTTCTCGTAAGTCTGGCTCAACTCCGCCGCATACTGCTGTGGCAACGAAACGTAAGGGACGAGTTTGCGGTAGTCTTCCAGGCCGATCGGATTCTCCAGCACCAGTCGCTCAACCGTCTCCGGGAACAGCAGCGTGAAACGCACGCCCAGCATTCCGCCCATCGAATGCGCAATCACGTCGACCTGCTTGAGGCCCAGATGATCGAGCAGCGCCTTCGTATTCTGAGCCATCTGGTGGAAGCTGTAATGGATGTCCGGCCGCGACGACGCGCCGAAACCCAACTGGTCAGGCGCAATGACGCGATAGCCTTGCTGCGCCAGGAACTCGATGGTGGCTTCCCAGTAAAAGCCCGAGAAATTCTTTCCGTGCAGCAGGAGCACGGCCTTTCCGTTGGCAGCGCCCGTGGGTCGGACGTCTCGATAGGCCATGCGCAGATCCTGGTTTTCCACCTGCAACTGGAAGAACCGCACGCTGTACTTGGGATGAAGCGCCTGGCCCTGCTGCGCCAACGCCGGCAGTGCGCAGATTGTCACCAGCAGCAAGAGCGCGAGCCGCGCGCGGCTTTCGAATCGATGGAAGTCGAGCATGAATCTTCACCCCCTGGCCTCGCCTGAAATCATAACCCCTCCGGGCTATGCCCATTGATATGCCTGCGAGCAGCGTACCCGGAGGACGGTGCCCCACATCTGCCGCAGTTAGCAGATGTGGGACTTGGGCACCAGTCGAACTACCCCACGTTAGCCAAAAACAGGCGAACGTGGGCCACCAAGCAAAAGCGGCGAACCTCCTCACGATGACACCCATAGCGAAGTATGCCGCATTCTGGTACTGCTCGAGGGGCGCTTTCGGAGTGTTAAAATCAGAAGATCGAATGAGCGACACAAGCATTCCCGTAGTTTCCCCTCCCGCTTCCGACCCAGTGAGCCAAGCTGCCGCCAAGACGGCGCCGGAAGTCCCTGAGCGGCGCTTGCGCGTGGGCTTCGTAAGCCTCGGCTGCCCGAAGAACCTGGTCGACAGCGAGGTGATGATGGGGATGCTCGCCACCTCCGGCGCGGAGATTACCAGCCGGGCGGAAGATGCCGACATCATCGTGGTGAACACCTGCTCGTTCATCGACAGCGCCAAGCAGGAGTCGGTCGATACGATCCTGGAGATGGCCCGCTTCAAAGAGAGCGGCCGGGGCAAGAAGCTCATTGTCGCCGGCTGCTTGGTGGAGCGCTATCGCCATGAAATCCAGAAGAGTATTCCGCAGGTGGATGCCGTGGTTGGCACCGGCGAGCTGGACCAGATTCTCGCCGCCGCCCAGATAGAGGCAGGAGGGCTGACGCCCCCACCCGACTCGCCATTCAAGATCCTCAACAGCAGCTCGGCAAGCCAAAGCCTGAAATCGGGGGTGAACCGGCAACTCACTGCGCGCGCCGAAGGCGAAGCCCGCGAGCGTTCCGGAAGATTCTCGCGCAGCCAGTGGGACGGCGCCACCGCCGAGCTGCCCACCTACCTCTATGACGAGAACACGCCGCGCCTGCTGGCCACGCCGAAGCATTCGGCCTACATCAAAATCGCCGAGGGCTGCGATCATCCGTGCGGCTTTTGCATTATTCCTCAACTGCGCGGCAAGTTCCGCTCGCGCCGGTTTGAATCCGTTGTGAACGAGGTGGCGCGGCTGGCCGGCCAAGGCGTACGCGAGGTGACGCTGATTGGCCAGGACACTACCTGCTACGGCGAGGACCTGGGACTGAAAGACGGCTTGGCCCACCTGCTCAACCGCCTCGCGCAGGTCGAGCAACTGCGATGGGTGCGGTTTCTTTATGCGTATCCGAACAAGATCACCGGCCGGCTTCTGGACACTATCGCCGCCGGCGAGAAGATTTGCTCTTACCTGGACGTGCCGCTGCAACACGCCTCGGCGGCGGTGCTGCGCCGCATGAAGCGCGGCGGCTCGGCGGACATCTTTCTGCGCTCGATCGAGAAAATGCGCCAAGCTGTCCCGAATTTGACGCTGCGCACCTCGTTCATCGCCGGGTTTCCGGGCGAAACGGAGCAGGAATTCGAGGAGCTGTGCGACTTTGTGCGGGAGGCGCAGTTCGATTGGCTAGGCGTCTTCAGATACTCGGACGAGGAGGGCACGCCGGCGTTCCAGCTTGGCGGCAAAGTGGCGCCGCGTGAAATCGAGCGCCGACGCCGGCAACTGATGAAGATCCAGAAGCAGATCAGCCGCCGCAAGCGCAAGGCCGCCGTTGGACGAGAGTTCGAGGTGATGCTCGAAGGCCCGTCGGGCGAAACTGAATTGCTGTGGGAGGCGCGCAGTCAGATGCATGCGCCCGAGATTGACGGTAAGCTCTTTATTAACGACTTCGGCGAACACGCGCAGGTGAAGCCGGGTGAGTTCTATCGCTGCCGCGTTGTGGAAGCACACGATTACGACTTGGTGGCGGAACTCATTTAGAGGCGCGCTTCCCGGAAATGCGTGCAATTGTTCGGGGGTGTCATTCTGAGCGACCGAAGGGAGTGAAGTTGAGGCGTTGAGGCGGCGTCTGAGCCGCCTGCCGAAATCCTGAGCGAAGCGAAGGAACTCAGAAAGTCCAGAGCGGCGCGGGGTGAGACAGTTTCCTGGGATCCTTCGCTACGCTCAGGATGACACTCATATATAGCGTTTATAGTGTTCGCGATTAGTTTGGCGCCGGCGGCGCGAAATCAAGTTGGAGTGCAGGTGAATTTATGACACGCGGAAAAACTCGCAGTCTTCGCTGTCCGACCTGCCGCAAGATCGTACTCTTTAGCGAGCCTGAGTTCCCTTTTTGCAGTGAACGCTGCCGCGTGATCGATCTTGGCAAGTGGGCCAGTGGGGGGTATGTAATCTCAACTCCGGTCAACGACCCGGAGTCGGGCGGCGAAGCCGAATACACCGAGCGGCCTCGCTCCGCCATGCCCAAACGCCATAGCGATGAATCCAGCGATCCAAGCCAGGATGAAAAGCACAAACCAAATTGACGAGGTCGCCCCGCACGTAGCGGCGAGGCGTCCGCCCCTGTGGGCGTGGCTGATTGCGACATTCTTCGGGGCCGGGATGTTGCGTCCGGGACCGGGGACCTGGGGCTCGCTGGCGGCTACCCTGCTGTGGAGCTCCCTGGCGCGTTTTCTTGCGCCCGAACATCGCACGCTGGCCGCTCTCCTCGCGGTGGTGGTAGTGACGGCGGTGGGCATTCCCGCCGCCACGCAGTTTGCCCGCGCCACGGGTAAAAAAGATCCGCAGCAGGTGGTGATCGACGAGGTTGCGGGGCAGTTGCTTACGCTCGCCTTCGCGCCCCTCGCTTGGAAGCCTGTGCTGGCCGGCTTTATACTTTTTCGTGCCTTCGATATGCTGAAACCGCCGCCCATCCGAAGCCTGGAAAAATTGCCGGAGGGGACAGGCATCGTAGTTGACGACCTGGGCGCCGGAGTTTATGCCGCCATTGTCTTACAGCTTTTACTGCGAACAGGCATCTTAAGCTGAGTACCTAACGGAGAACGGACGCACTGCCGATGGATGCAAAACTGCAATCGACAAAGGGTGCATCGAATTCAAGGCCTTATATTGCCAGCGTGGACCCGCCCTTCGCTCTTCCCGGCGGAGAAATCCGCATTCGCGGACAACACCTCATGGGCGTGGAGCCGCGCCGTCCGAACGTTCGCCTTGGGGAAACGGACGCCACTGTAACCCTGGCGACGCACGACCTGATCGTGGCCAAGGTACCCATTGGCACCGCTTCGGGACAACTGACCGTTTGCACGGATGCGGCCTCCACCTCGAATGCCATCGAGCTGGGAGTGGCGACCGAAATTTCCGAAGACCTGCATCCGGTCGGCAACCCCGCGGTCGATTCCGACGGAAATATCTACGCCAGCTTCTCGGGTACGCGCGGACAGGCGGTTCCCGTTTCCGTTTACAAGATCGACACCGACTACAATGTGCGGCCTTTTGTCACCGACCTGATGAACGCCACCGGGCTTGCACTCGACTCCGCGGGATATCTGTACGTGTCCTCCCGTTTCAATGGGACGGTTTACCGCATCTCGCCCAACGGCGCGATGGCGACCTATGCGCAGGGCCTGGGCGTGGCCACGGGAATTGCCTTCGATGGGGAAGGCAATCTCTACGTCGGCGACCGCAGTGGAACGATTTTCAAAATCGCTCGCGACCGCCAGATTTATGTCTTCGCCACCCTCGAGCCCAGCGTCTCGGCTTACCATCTGGCTTTTGCGGCCTCGGGGAATCTGTTTGTCACCGGCCCCACGATCTCCAGCTTCGACGCCGTCTACGAGATTGACACCAGCGGCACCGTGCGGGAATTTTTTCGCGGCTTGGGACGTCCGCAGGGGCTGGCATTCGATGCCGCCGGAAATCTGTACGTTGCCGCCTCGCTGCGAGGAAGCCGCGGCATCGTCCGGCTCACTCCGTCGGGCGAGGCATCGCTGATTCTTTCCGGCGCGAACCTGGTCGGACTGGCTTTTGCTCCGGCGCGATCCGCCATCCTGGCGACCACCAGCGCGGTTCATCACGTGGCATGGAACATCGACGGACGACCGCTGTCGGGGTAGTGAAAGTTCCTTCTGGTGCTGGAACCCTTGAAGCCGTACGGTGGGCGTCTCTGTTGAACTCGATGGTGCCCCATATTTGCCATCGGTTGGCAAATGTGGGGTTGTTCGGGTCCGTCAACCGTCCCACATCTGCTCACTGCAGCAGATGTGGGGCACCGTCCGGGCTTGATGGGAGATCTGGGCCGCCAGCCTGCCAGGCGCTCATCCGAATATCCCGCTGGGGTATCTTCCGTGATTCCCGGTGTTTTTTGCCGGTTCTCCGGGTTTTCTCCGTGTTTTACTTCTCTTGTGCAGTTGAGGCGCAACTGAACCTCCACCCCCAGGAGAAGTACGATGAAGCGTCACGTGACTGCCATGCTATGTGTGTTAGCACTCGTCGGGGCCGTCTTTGCCCAGAACTCCACGAACAAGTCTTCCGCGGCATGGTCAGCGAAAGAAGCGCCGCAACAGCCCCGCAGAAGCCTTGAGACCCGCCCGGTTTATCCTTCGCTACTGCCCGCGGGAACCGCGATCCGGATCAGGTTGGAGCGCACGCTCTCGACCAGCAGAAACCACGTCGGCGACAAATTCTACGGCCATATCACCGAGCCGGTGCGGGTCAACGACAGAACGGTTATTCCGGCCGGTTCGACGGTGACGGGTTTTATCGACCGCAAATCGCAGCCTCGGCGCTTCGCCGGACACCCATCGCTCAGGTTGCATCCCGACAAAATGACGCTGCCGAACGGCGAGTCCTACGCCATTAATGCGGCGGTTGTGGACAGCGGCAACCCCCGCCGCAACAAGGTAGATGAAGAAGGCCGGATCAGAGGCCCGGTGGTTTCAAGCAACGAGAAGATTGAGACCGTAGCGCTCACCGGTACGGGAGCAGTTGCGGGAGCGGTCGTAGCCGGTCCCGCGGGTTCGATCATCGGAGCCGCCGCCGGAGCGACGGTCTCCGCCGGCCACTATCTGCTTAAGCGGCACTCCATGGAACTGCCGGTAGGCACTGTTCTGATCCTGGAGCTTAACGCTCCGGTCCGCTTGGCAAGCGCGGACTCCGGTTGGCGCAGGCAAGGTCAGTAAAGGTTGACCGTCCTAGACGGCGTTATGGTTGGAGTATCCAAAGAAAATTATTCCAATGTGTCACCCTGAGGTTGAGCCGTTTTGCGAGCGTCTGAGCCCGCAGGCGAAATCCTGAGCGTAGCGAAGGAACTCGTTAGGACGCGACGTAAGGGTCCATGTATTTGCTTTTTCCGGCCTTCGGGTGACGCTCGGGAAATGCATAGATCGTCACGTCGGTTCGCAAAGGCGGCGAACCTCCTCACGATGACACCCACGGCGAAGGATACAGTATCTCTGGTACCGCCTCTACCCCGCCGGGCTGTCGTTGTAAGTGTTGTTTGCCAACTGCTCTTCGGAGGCGATTTCCAATTCCATCGAGCCATCGACGGGCAGCGCGTCCAAGGGTAGTCCCTGCCGCCAAAGCGTAAAGCGTAGATTGATTGTTTGTCCCTGTGTTACCCCCAACATCGAGAGCGGCAGTTTGAGTTCCAGGATTCTGGCCAGCGTCGCCTCCGCGCCGAAAGGCTGTCTGGCCGAAGCCAGCACCACTGTCCCATCTGGAGCGTCCCTTCTTGAGACTCTCGAAGTGTGCTTAGCAATTTCGGATGGGTTTTCGTCGAACACCTTCCAGTCCTTCAGCTTGCCGTCCAGCATCGCAATCTCGAAGTGAAGAATGCGCCCTTCGCTTAGCGTGTGCCGTGTATCCGGGGCCGAATCCTTGGTCGCGCCCGGCTTCGCCAATCGCGTGCCGCATTGGACCACCAGCCGCAATTCGCCTTGCGGCACCGCGCCTGCAAAGTCGATGCGGCAATAGAGGTTGGCTTCGTCGATACCGGCATAAGCCGACTCGAAGAAGGTTTGTCTACCGTGCATCGAGCCGGTTCGGGAATCGGCCGCATACATGGCGGCGCCGAGCCAGTCGAAGTAGCTGGTGTCATAGCCATCCACCCGCGGGTGGATATAGGCCGTCTGCGGAACGATGCGCGGCCGCAAGCCGCTGATGCTGATGGGACGCGCGAGGTAGTCAGGCGGAACGCCGCCGAGCGCGTTGTATACGTTGGACAGATGCTTACGATAAAGCTCGTCGAAGTCGCTGTCGCTGTCCGAGTGATGTTCCGGACCGTACCACCAGTTCCAGTCGCTTCCTTCGGCGATCAGCACCTCATCGAAAGCGAGCTGGCGCATTTCCGCCGACGCCTTGTGGGCGTTAGCGTTGTAGTAGTCGCGCGCTTCCGAGAGATAGTCCCAGGCAATGTTGTCCTCCCGAGCCCCGATCCACACATTGAAATTGGCATTGATCCACGAGCCGGGAGTCACCCGGGGCAGCTCGCCGAACTGCTTGACAGGATGACGCGCTATCGCCTCCGAGATGGTCACGGCCTCGATCTGAGGGTCCTTTTGCAAAGAATCGTAGAAGCGCCGCAGGAATTCCCTGCCCGACTCGTGGTACGTCTCCCATGCGTTCTCGCCGTCGAGAATGATCGAAATCACCGCATCACGGCCTTGGCGGAGCACCGGCTCGGCTGCCCCACGCAGAGTGTTCAACAGGTGGTTCGCGGCATCGGCGGCGCTCATTCCGGCATAGACGAATCCGATGAGGTCCGAAATGCGATGGTCGCGGAACAGCAGGTGCATGGGCGCGTCGCCATTCGAGTAACGATAGATCGTGTAGAGTTTGGATGCGCCTTCGGGGCTCAACCGTCCCTGGGTGTCGCGGTTGAAGGCGAAGTCAAGAGAGCGGCCAAGCACGCCCTCGTCGGTCGCCATCCACTCAATCCCGTTTCGCGAGGCGATTGCCAGCACCTCGTCGGAGACGCTGCCTTCAGAGGGCCACATGCCTCGCGGCCGCACGCCGAAAGTCTTCTCGTGCGCTTCCATGGCAAGCTGGATATGCTGTTCGGCGTCCTCGGGATGCCGAAAGCGAATCCGGGGCAATTGCAGCCCGGGGCTGGATTCTTGCCCGACATTGGTGTCGCAAAGCAGCGGCAGGATGGGATGGTAAAAAGGCGTGGCGGACAGCTCCACCCGTTGCGTCCGAGCGGCTTCGGCGTAAGCCGGCAGTATCGAACGGATGATCTCCACCTCCCGGCTCATCACCAACTCCTGCTCGCCGCGGCTGAAGTTCCTGCCCTTGCGGACCAGCTCGCGAATCTCGGGCTGCTGCAGGCAGAACTCGTCGAACCAGGCCAGTTGCGAGAGCACCTGCAAATCAGTGTAGTCCTGATTGCTCAAGCTGTTCACCGCCAGGTCAAGATCGCGCCCCGCCCCCTGGACGCGGTCGAACAACTCGCGGTAACGCGGGTAGCGGTTGAGCATGCGCTCCAGGTGCGCATGGAATAGGTATTGCACGCCAAAGCGACGATCTTCGAGGCTCAGCTCCGCAGCGGGCTTGGAGGCGAGATCGAACAAAGGATCGCGGGCCGTTCCAGCCGCGTAATCCTCAATTTGCCTGACCAGCGACGGCACAAGATTGAAGTTCTGATGAACGCCGGGAAACTCTTCCAACAGCTTCACCATGCCGTAGTAGTCTTTGAGCGCGTGCATACGCACCCACGGCATACGATATTCCCCGGTCACCAGATCCTTGTAGAAGGGCTGATGCATGTGCCAGAGGAGGACTATGCGGAGCTTTCCCAGTGCCATGCGAGCGAGAATTGTAACAGGCGGGGAAGCGAAGCGGGCAGTCCGCATGCTAGACTCTGCTGGAAAGATCGATTTCCCGGCAACTTAGGCCCGGTTTTGCGGGTTATACCTTCCGCGATTCTGGCCTGGAAGGGGCAAGGCGCTGGCCGCGTGCCCGGGGAATCCGCCTGGGTTGCGTCCTGGCGCAAATTGGAGATGGAGGGAATCCGGCTTTACCCCAGCAATGGCAAAAGCGGCCATTGCTGGGAACCCCGGCTCCGGCTGAAATCCGTGCGAATTTTCACGCGTTACATTCTCAGCGAAGTCCTGTCGCACGCCGCGATCGGTGTTTCCCTGTTCACCTTCGTCATCTTCATGCGTCTCCTCGATCGCATTCTGGAGATGGTGGTCCGCAACAGTGCGCCTCTGCCCAGCGTAGCCGAGATTTTCTTCCTGACCCTTCCCAACGCTTTTACCATAACCTTGCCGATGGGCGTGCTGGTCGGAATCCTGATCGGCTTCAGCCGGCTGGCGGCGGACAGCGAGATTACCGCCATGCGGGCCTGCGGCATCGGTTCGGGCAGGTTTCTCCGCATTATCAGCATATTCACGATCGTGGCGTGGGTTCTCGCGGTGGTCAACAGCGTGTGGATTGCGCCGGCATCGGCTGCCGCACTGGACCGTCTTCAAGACAGGCTCAAGACCTCGCAGGCGTCGTTTGAGGTGCAGCCCCGAGTCTTCTACGAAGACTTCAAGAACCTGGTGCTTTACGTGCAAGACGTCCACGGCAGCAGCGGCGCTGCCGTGTGGAAGGGCATCTTCCTGGCCGACATCACCGATCCCTCGGACCCTAAAATCACGATTGCACAGAGCGGGATTGTGACCAATGAGGGACAGGATCGCATCCGCCTGCACCTGGTGAACGGCTCGCAACAGGAAACGCCGCCCCACGATCCCGAACAGTACTCGATTTCGACGTTTGCCGAAACCGACCTGCCGGTTGCCGTGCCGCCCAGCAATTCGCAACAACGCGAGTTGGTTCCGGTTGCCGCGATGAGCACCGCTCAGTTGCTCTGGCGTGCCGACCATCCGGAGAAAACACCGCCGCCCAGGCCCGGCGTGCCTATCGACGATCCCAAGGTGAAATCGCGCTGGTACCGGGTTGAGTTTCACCGCCGGCTGGCGCTGCCGACCTCCTGTCTGGTGCTTGCGCTGGTGGGTATCCCGCTGGGACTTTCCTCGAAGAAAGGCGGCAAGAGCACCGGATTCGTGCTGACGATCCTGCTCGTCTTCACCTATTACCTGATCTCGCTGATGGGCATCTCGTTTGGCCGCGGAGGCAAGATGCCGCCCGGGCTCGGCGTGTGGATGTCCGACATCTTTTTCCTGCTCGCCGGGCTCGTGCTGCTGTGGCGAGTGGACCAGCAGCCCATCGACATCGGTTCGCTGCGCGGCTGGTGGGGCCGCCTCAAGGAGAGCTTGCAAAACAGCTCACGGCGATCGCTGCGCCTGTCCTCGAAAGCCGGCGCCGGCGGCGCATTCGAGCGCAGCTCCAGCCGCCGCCGCATCTTCAGCGCGCGCTTTCCACTGATCCTCGATGACATGGTGCTTCGTGATTTCACGCTCTATCTCGTGCTGATCATGATGACCTTCCTGATGCTCACGCTGGTGTTTACGTTTTTCGAGCTGCTCAGCGACATCGTTCGCAACAAAGTCCCTTTGACCCTGGTTGCCGATTACCTCGTCAACGTCACGCCATCGATGATCTACATGATGACGCCGCTCAGCGTGCTGCTGGCGGTGCTGATTACCTTCGGGCTGATGCAGAAGTCGAGTGAGCTGACGGCCATAAAAGCCAGCGGCATCAGCATCTATCGCATGATCGTGCCGGTGATTCTCATTTCCGCCCTGCTCGCCGCCGGGCTTTTTGTCTTCGATCAACTCTACATTCCCTACGCCAACAAGCGGCAGGAGACGCTGCGCAACACCATCAAGGGAAAACCGGCCCAAACCTACCTGCGGCCCGATCGCAAATGGATTTTCGGCGAGCACGACGATATGTTCTATTACGAGTTCTACGATCCCGATCAGAACCGCTTCGCGAACATCTCGTTATTCTTCTTCGAGCCCAAAACGTTTCAGTTGAAAGGGAGAGCCTTTGCCGCGCGCGCACACTGGTCCGATACTCTGGGCAAGTGGGTGTTTGAACAGGGATGGTCGCGCACCTTCCGCGGAGCGGCCATCGAAGATTACTCGCGATTCGACGTGCGCACTTTTCCCGGCGTGAGCGAGCGGCCGACCTACTTCAAGAAGGAGGTCAAGCAGTCTTCGGAGATGAATTACCAAGAGCTGCGGCATTATATAGGCGACCTGCAGCAGAGCGGCTTCGACGTTGTCCGGCTCAAAGTGCAACTGCAGAAGAAATTCGCGTTCCCGTTGATTACGCTAATCATGGCGATACTCGCCGTGCCCTACGCCATGTCGCAGGGACGGCGGGGCGCGTTGACGGGAGTCGCCGTGGCGATCGGCGTCGCCGTCAGCTACTTCATCGTCTCCGGCCTGTTCGAGGCGATGGGGAACGCCAACCAACTGCCGGCCGCGTTGGCGGCCTGGGCGCCCGACATGATCTTCGCTCTGGCCGGCGGATACCTGCTGCTGAAAGTGCCAACCTAGGGCTTGGTGTCCCAGAAGTTTGTGAAACAACTCAAGGTGTCATGCTGAGCGGAGCGAAGCATCCCATGATACCTATCCCACCCCGCGCCGATTTGGGCTTTTTGATAAAACTTTTTGCTGCGTCTCAGCCCACGCCGCGCCGGGATTCCGGGTTCCTTCGCTTCGCTCAGGATTTCGGCAGGCGGCTCTGACGCCGCCTCAACGCCTCAACTTCGCATCCTGCACTGCTAGAATTTCATCTGATTTATATTAGTTGAGAGGCCCTCGAACCGCATGTTCAACAATCTGCGCCCGCTGTTTCCATATCTGAAGCGATACTGGCGCGGACTTGTCATTGGCTTTTTCACCATTTTGTTCAACAACGGCATCTGGGTTCTCTTTCCTCTGGTGATTCGCCGCGCGATTGACGGTTTGAACGCCGGGGTTACCCATGAGAAGCTCGTGACCTACTCGCTCCTGCTGGTAGCGGTAGCCGTAGGCAAGGGTATCTTCCAGTTCCTCACCCGCTGGGTTGTGATCGGCATCTCGCGCGATATCGAGTTCGATCTGCGCAACGATTTGTTCCGCCACCTGGAAGCTCTCTCCTACGGCTACTATCAGAGAACCCGCACCGGCGACGTCATGGCGCGCGCCACCAACGACCTGAACGCCGTACGCATGCTGCTCGGCCCGGCGATCATGTATTCGGCCAACACCTTCATTTTCACCGCCGGCGCATTGATCTTTATGATCGGCCTCAGCCCCAGGCTGACGATGTGGGCGTTCCTGCCGTTACCGGTGGCCAGCATCGTGGTGCAATACTTCGGCAGACGCATACACGAACGCTTCGAGCGCATCCAGGCCATGTTCTCCGATATCTCCGCCCGGGCGCAGGAGAACTTCTCGGGCGCGCGCCTCATTCGCGCCTACGCCCAGGAGGAAGCCGAGATCCGCAGCTTCGAGACGGAGAACAAGGAGTACATCGCGCGCAGTCTGAAGCTGGTGCGCCTGATGGGAATGCTCTGGCCGACACTGGAAACCATACTTGGCTTCGCCGTCGTGCTGGTGCTCTGGCTCGGCGGACGCGAAGTGCTCTTCGGACGCATGACCGTGGGCAGCTTCGTGGCTTTCAATACCTACATGGTGCAGCTCACCTGGCCCGTGATCTCTCTGGGATGGGTCATCAACATCTTCCAGCGCGGCACCGCCTCGATGGGGCGCATCAACCAGATTCTGACCGAACCGGTCGAGATCAAGGACGATCCAGCGCTGCCGCAACTTGCTGCCGACACCCCGATTCGCGGCGAGATCGAGTTCCGCAATCTCACTTTTGCCTATCCGCTGGAAGGCTCGCCAAACGGTAACGGCCAGAACGGCGATTCGCCCGCAGCCGCGTTTCACCCGTCCGGCGCGCCGGCCGCAAAGGGCGTACGCGTTCTCAAGAAGATCAACCTGAGGATTCCCGCAGGCAGCAGCCTGGCGATTGTCGGCCCGACAGGTTGCGGCAAGTCTACGCTGGTAAGTCTCATCCCGCGCATTTACGACGCGGAGCCGGGCATGGTGCTGATTGACGGACGGCCGATCCGCGAATTTCAGTTGGAACACCTTCGCCGGAATATCGGATTCGTTCCGCAGGAGACTTTTCTCTTCAGCGCGACCGTCCGGGAAAACATTGCCTTTGGCACGGACAACGCCCGCGAAGAAGAGATTCAGCGGGCGGCAGAGATCGCCCGCATCGCCCCCGATATTGAAGCTTTTCCGGAGAAGTACTCGACCACCGTCGGCGAGCGCGGGCTGACACTCTCAGGCGGCCAGAAGCAGCGCACGGCGATCGCGCGCGCGGTCATACGCAACCCGCGCATTCTTGTCCTCGACGACGCCCTGGCGAGCGTCGATACCCAGACCGAGGACCACATCCTCAATCACCTGCGCGAGGTCATGCAGGGACGGACCACGATCTTCATCTCCCATCGCGTCTCGACCGTGCGCAATGCCGACCGCATCGCCGTTCTGCATGACGGCGAGATCGTCGAGTACGGCACCCACGACGAACTGCTCTCGTTGAACGGCCGCTATACAGACCTGCATAACAAGCAACTGCTGGAAGAAGAGCTGGAAACCGTCTGACACGGCGTCAGAGATGACATCGCCGCGATGGTGTTGCGGGCTGCGCCCGCGACTTTTTCGGACGGTGCCCCACATCTGCCGCAGTTAGCAGATGTGGGACTCGGGCGCCAGTCGAACTACCCCACGTTAGCCCAATCACCCCAGCAAGCCGAGCCTCGCTGGGGACCCCGACGCGGGCGAACGTGGGGCACCAAGCAGAAAGATTCACCCCAAGCACCATCCAAATTGACCTACTACGCTTTTAGCGAATGACCAGAACCTCGCGCATGTTGTCGCGCCCGAGAAAGAACTTGACGGAAGAGTAGTCGTGGAAGAGGTTCTCTATGTGGCGGTTATTGAAGATTCTTTGCAGTTGGAACTGAGGTCCCCGGCGCAATTCAATCGTATCCGCGGCAGCTATGTTGAAGCGGTAATAGGGAGCTTCGGGACCGGCGTCCTTGGTGTGAAAGAACCCGAACAGAATGCCCTTTGGCTTCATGACCCGGTGAAGGCGATCGATCACCGATTTCACCAGCGCTTCCGGAAGATAGTCGGCAAGATCCCAGAGAAGAATGGCATCGAAGGTCTCGGGCTCGTAGTCGAGGTTCTCAGCCAGGAAACGGTTCACGTTGATGGTGCGCTTGTCGTCGCCGCCGGCAGCGGGAATCAACAGCTCGGGGTCGCTGGCCGCCAGCAACAGGTCTTCGTTGTAGGCGCGGTGTCCGAGTCCGGTAATGAAATGAAGGTTGGCGGGCGAGGTTGGCCCCAGGTCCAGCACGACCTGTCCCTCGGGCTTTCCGATCGCACGGATGAACTCGTGGAAGCCCGTTGAACGGCGCCGCATGGGTTCTGACGCACCAGCGCCAACTCCCGCTCTGGCGGGATTATCGACTCCGAAAATGTTACGAAAGAAACCCACCTCGTTTACCTGTTGAGGTCCACCGTTCAAATCAGGATTACGCGAGCGCCAGCCGGGCTCTCTCCGGGGAAGGCGAACTCGCCTACTTGCCATCCAGCAAAGGAGTCTGCGAAACAACCGGCGCGGGCGCAGGACTGCTTGCAGGCGCTGCCGCCGAAGCCGCCGCCGGTGTCTCGCGACGAACCTCGGCTTTGGGCTCGGCCTTTTGAATATCGATGCCGCCCTTCAGAAAAGCTCCGTCTTCGATGACGATGCGCTGCGTGAAGATGTCACCGTGCAAAACCGCCGACCTCTTCAGTTCCACGCGTTCATTGCCGCGCACATTGCCTTCGACCTTGCCGAAAATTACCACATCCTGGGCCACGATGTTCGCGTGAACCCGGCCGTTGGGACCGACGGTCAGGCTGTGACCGCGGAGCTCGATGCTGCCCTCGACTTCTCCGTCCACGAAGAGGTCCTCAGCCCCGGCAAGCTCACCTTTTACGACGACTGAGCGGCCAATCCGCGCGACATCGGTCTTGGGCATGCGCGCGGATTCGGCGCGCGAATCTTCCACCTTTGGCGGCTGTGCGGGACGCGCCTCCCAAGCCGGAGCTACCGGCGGCTGAGGAGACAACGGGGGCGGGGTTTCATCATCTTTGCGCGATTTCCACATTGGCGACGCTCTCTATTCGGCTGCCGGTCCGGGACGGACAATTGCTACCCCGGTATCCGGCGAGGCCAACACTTTGACTATACCCATCGACTATACCCAACCACGGGTGCAGCGGCAATCCGGTTCTGCGGCCCCAGTCGGCGCGGCAATCAATTTGCCCCAATTCCGCCCTGGCAAGGCCGCCAAGCCGCCGGTTTCCTTGAGAATCAACTTCAGAGGCGGGCCGTTCCCCAGGCATCCCAGGCCGAGTCATGATTCTTAGACCAGATTCGCGGAAGGTATACCCAGCGAAGTAGCCGGGCGCCCAGCCCGGCGGTGCTAGCGCTGGGAACATCAACCTTGGAACCGCTCTAGTTTGCACTCGACTTCGGAGCCAAGCTAGCTTAATTTTAGGCTTGCAAGCGCGATATCAGCTTCAAGGAGCGGTCCATGTCAAAAACCGTCGGAATTCTGGGTGGAATGGGTCCTATGGCGACGGTGGATTTGTTCGCCAAGATTGTGCAACGCACTCCGGCCTCAGTCGACCAGGAGCATCTCCGCATCATTATCGACAATAATCCCCAAGTGCCTTCGCGGGTGAACGCCATTATGCACGCCGGGGAGAGTCCCATGGCGCAACTGACCAAGTCGGCCCAGGTGCTGGAAAGAGCCGGCGTGGATTTCATAGTGATGCCGTGCAATACGGCACATCACTGGATACAGGAGCTGCAGCGCGCGGTGAAGGTTCCCATATTGAATATGATTACCTGCGCCGCCGGCTACGCGTTCGAACGTTATTCGCAACTTTCCGGCCGGATTCTGCTGTTCGCGACCATCGGTACGGTACACGTACAGCTCTATCAGAACGCGTTCCGCGATTTTGGCATGCTGCTTCAGGCGCCCACGACGGCAGAACAGAAAATCGTTGACGCCGCCATCGACGCGGTGAAGGCCGGACAGATAGAGAACAATCCGTTCCTCGCGCAACTCGACGAGATCATCAGGAACCACGCGGCGGAAGCCGTCCTCGCCGGATGCACCGAGATACCGCTGGTATTCCCCTATCTGAAGGAAGGCTTCACCAGGCTCGATGCGACGGCGATTCTGGCTGAAATGGCCGTCAAAGAAGCCCTTACTCCAGCCATGGAAAAGGAACTGGTTCGAAACTGAAGCCCCTGACCTTTTCCCAGGACGATGGGTGAATGGGGAGACCCCGCTCACTGGGGTGAATGGGTGGCGACGCATAGGGCCCGCGCCATCAACTCTGATAAGCAGAGAGGAACCGAGATGCTCATCAGAAGCATCCGGGTGGAACTCAGTGCCAATTATTAGTTAGTAACGAGTAGATGAACTCTTTGACATCCGGTCACGACTCGCCTGATGTGGCCGCAAAAACCAGCAAAGCTCTTTATTTTCATTGCCATTAATCTTTCGAGTCCCGGCCAGAGAGTTTGGCCCGCATCTTGCATCAGGAGTAAACGTCGGTTCGGTTGGCGGATCGCTGGCGGCATGGCCGAAACCAGGGGAACAGCGGTTTTGCTGATGCGCTCCGGACGAGACAATGGGACTGCCTTTCCAGCCGGACCGATAACGATATTTTGTCAGATCTGCGAGTTATGAGGCCAACTAACGTTGGCTTTTTTATTGTTATTTCAGTATCTTACAGATTTTATCTGAAGTTTTTCCTTCACTTTCTTCGCCACGAGCCTTCCTTCCGCCGGACTGACTCGCGCCCCAAAACGCAAAAGCAACTTCCTCATCGGTAATCCATAAAAATCCAAGGGAATGTCATACCGGCCGCTTTAGTGCGAAACTGGTCCAGAAGGCTATTGCAGGCAAGTGGAATTCCCGATTCCGATGTTCACATTTGCAACGGGCTCCTGCGGGCGTCGTCTAAAGAATGCGAGATTAAGCGCCAGCGATTCTTCAATCATGCATCTTCGCTATCGACATCCCGTTCTTCCAGCAGCTCTGATGCTGATCGCGGTTGGTGTGTGCCTCGCGGGCGCGCTCGGCGTGGCGCAGGTGCCGCAGACTCAACCGGCAACGCCGCCTATCGAGTTGGTCCGCAAGGCCATAGCGAACGAAATGGAGAACCCGAAAACCTCGCGGTTCTACATGTGGATGGACCGTGTAGCGAAGCCAAAGGGTTCGCAGACCAAGCAGATGGTCGAGACGCCGGACGGCCTTATCGGCCGGTTGGTGGCCATCAACGACAAGCCCTTGACGCCAGAGCAGCGCAAAGCCGATGACAACCGCATCAATCGCCTGCTCGATCCTGCAAAAATGCGCGAAAAGACAAAGCAGCAGAAAGCAGACGAGCAGCACACTCAGAAACTTCTTTGCGCCCTGGCGGATGCGTTCAACTACGCCTACGCGGGAACGGAAACAACGCCGCAGGGGCACCAAGTGGTAAAGCTGGATTTTTCACCGAATCCAAATTTCGATCCGCCCGATCGCGAGACGCAGGTTTACCAGGGAATGAAGGGCCAAGTCTGGATCGATACCAACGTCATGCGGCTGGCAAAGATCGACGGCACCCTGTTCAGAGACGTGGATTTCGGGTGGGGAGTCCTTGGCAGGCTTTATAAGGGCGGGAGATTCGTCCTCGAACAGGCAGACGTGGGAAACGGGCACTGGGACACTACCCGTATGGAGTTGAAGTTCGACGGAAAGATCCTGATGGTGAAGCGCCTCCACATCGAGCAGACGGAAACCGAGTGGGACTTCCGTCCTGTGCCCAAGATGAACGTGAAGCAGGCGCTCGAGATGCTCCGCAAATCAGGCGAGCAGCTCGCATCGGCCCTTTCCAGGGACTAGAGCAGTGCCATAGACGCTGTATCCTTCGCTGCGGTGTCACTTTTCGTCGTTCTTGGAAGCCTGCCAGTGCGCTTCCATCTCATCCAGCGAAGCATCTTCCGGCTTCTTCCCTGCTTTGCGCAAAGCCTCCTCGACGTGCTGAAAACGCCGGCGAAATTTGCGATTCGTCTTGCGCAGTGAGGATTCGGGATCGACATTCAGGTAGCGTGCGATGTTCACCAGCACGAACAGCAAGTCTCCGACCTCGTCCTCCAATCGCGCCTTCAGCTCCTCGGGCAGCACCTGTCCGCGGGCGCCGGCAATGCCGCGGCCAATGGGCATCGGCCCCGGCGGCGGAATCTGATTCACCTCGTGCCTCAGCTCTTCGAGTTCTTCCTTGAGCTTGTCGAAGAGACCTTCGATGTTGGGCCAGTCGAAGCCGACATGGGCGGCCTTGTTGCTGAGCTTCAATCCCTCCAGCAGAGCGGGCATTGCCGAAGAGACGCCATCGAGGATCGATTTCGGCTTTTCATCTTCCCCTAGCCGGTCCGGTTCGCGCTGCTTGCGCTCCTGTTGCTTAATCGCCTCCCAGTTGCGCAGTACTTGGGCGGAGGTTTCCGCCTTGACCTCGCCAAAAACGTGGGGATGACGCGTCACCAGCTTCGTCGAGAGCCGGTCCAGCACGTCGTCCACGGAGAAATGACCGTCTTCCTTTGCCATCTCCGCGTAGAAAAGCACTTGCAGCAGCAGGTCCCCGAGTTCGCTGGTGAGTTCGTTCCAGTCGCGATTCTCAATCGCCTCCAGCACCTCGTAGGTCTCTTCCAGCGTGTATTGCTTGATGGTGTCAAAAGTCTGTTCCCGATCCCAGGGACAGCCGCCGGGGGCACGGAGGCGCGCCATAATTGCGACGGCGCGTTCGAAGCGTTCGCCTGTTTCGCTCATCGATTCCTCATCGATTCAATGTAACCGAGCGGAGTCCGCCAAGCAAAATGCGGGAATCCACGATGGTGAAATCCGAGTCGCCTGCTTCTAACCACCCCACATTAGCCCGATCACCCCAGCGAGCTGAGCCTCGCCGGGGACCCCTGGTGCGGGCGAACATGGGGCACCATCAAACTTCAAGTCCTGGGCGAGCAAATTTCTCCAGGCCTTTATGGGATAAACCTTTTACGAAACCGGCTTAGCAATTCCGGATTGTCGGAAATCAAGCCGTCCACCCCCCTCTCCGCCAGAGAGCGCATCTGGCGCTCCCGGTTCACCGTCCAGGCAAACACCTGTTTGCCGGCGGCGTGAAACTCATTCACCAGCCGGCGGTCCAGCAGATCATGGCGCGGCATAAGATGGGAGACCGGAAGCTGCTCCCATTGCCGCATCGCCTCTCGATTATCGAAGATGAGCCCGAGCGGAATATTCTCTGCCCCACCGCGCGCAACTCGTGAGCTCTTCTGAGAGGTGGTGCGCCCAAGAGGGTGGGCAGCACTGCTATCGCCAACGGCGCATTCGGCGGCGCGTGCCGGGGACCCCGCATCCAGGCTGGCAAACCTGCGCAGAACCTCCGGCAGAAACGACGAAACGACGGCTCCGCGCTTCGCCGGGAAGCGGGCAAGCAACTGGATCGTCGCCTCTTCAAGACCCTCGGTTTTCAGTTCAATGTCGAGGAAAGCACACTCGGCGTATTTGGCGAGCACATCTTCGAAGCAAGGCAACTGGGGGGCGCCGTGGCTGGACCTATCTTGGCTGGACCGCGGATTCGACTTCGCCTGGCGCGCGGCAAGCAGGTCGGAAAAACTCGACTGCGCTATCTCCAGACCATGCAGAGTCGGATCGTGACAGACAACGCCGCGCCCATCGGAGCTGAGGCGAACGTCGAATTCGAAGCCGTCGCAACCGGCGCGCAACGCCTTATCGAAGGCGAAAAATGTGTTTTCCGGCGCGCCCCGGCGTGTCCCGCGATGCCCAAGCAGCAGGGGGCGGAGATGCTGCGAATGCGAATGAGCGAGTACGGCGTCGTCGTGGTCCACGCGAGATTCTTATGTAACCAGTTCTAGTGTGCTGTCCCGGAAGTTCGCTGCTAAGTTTAGGATGTCATCCTGAGCGAAGCGAAGGATCTATGCATTACGAGTCAAATACATAGATTCTTCGCTCGCTACGCTCGCTCAGAATGACACTTCAAAAACTATTACGCGAACTTCCGGAACGCTACGCTAATCCAGGTCGAAATCGCGCAAGGGCTTGCCGGGCGTATCAGGAGTCTCCTTAGCGCGGCGTACAGCCTCCTGAAACTTCTTCTCCAGCAGATCCGACTTGTTTCTCTCGTTCTCCACGGACTGTCGAAAGATCGATTCCTTGCGGCCCTCCTGCTCTCTCATGGAGCGGGCCGCCTCCTCGAAATCATTAAACATCTTGGGAGTGGGCTTCGGCGTGTGGGAGATCACGGACCGTGTGGCGGAATCGACCTTCAGCACCGCCTCGCAGCATGGGCAAACAACTTCGAACAATGGAGGGTTCTTTGCCATGCCCTAAATGTTACCCCAGTTTTGCCAGTCTAGCGAAAGGTGTAGTCGTCAAAGCAGCCGGGCGGGCATACGAGGTCCCCAGCGAACGCTGCTTTTGGCGTTTGCTGGGGTGACAGTCAGCCCGTCGGTGAACGCAGAATACACTAATTCCTAAACCGCTCTAGCGGCGGTTTTAAGAAGCTTCAGAGATAAAGCATCTGGTGCCCGGGACAGTGGTTGCCGGCCGTCTCCACCAGCCTCTCCAGCAGGCCCATTCCATGTGCGCCCAGCAAAAAAATGCCCGGAATGATCCGCTCCTGCAAGGTATTTGCCGGAAAAAGACCATTTATCAGCTCTGCCGCCTCACGCGACAACTGCTGGTTCTTGCGCAACTCGGCACGCGCCGCCTTTCCCGCCAGCCGCTCGACCTGATGATGCATCTTGCGTCCCGCTTTCTCGGCGGCGTCCACCAGCGTCGGGTCAAGCTTTCGCAAAGGCTCCGCGAACTGCGCGATCAGCTTGTCGATGGTCTGGCTTCCCTGCCCAAATTGCTCCTGCACGGCGGCTGGCAGAACCCGCGATGCCAGCAGCTCGCGCAGATGCGTCTCACCGCGAAACAAATCCGGCAATTGCAGCCCATAACGTCGCAGCAGGCGCTGCAGACGGCCATTGACCGCCGTCAGGCTCAGGCGCGGAAGCACGGGAGTAACGCGGCCGAGCAGATTCTGATACACCACAGCCGCCTGCGCGAAGTATGCGATCTCAGACGGGCCCCCGAAGTAGACCACCGTGGGCAGAAGGTAGTCCTGGACCACCGGGCGCAACAGCACGTTGGGGCTGAACTGCTCGGGATGCTCTTCCAGCCGTTGCAAAACCTCGGCGCGCGGCAGTCTCTGGGCGCGCACCAGAAAATCGTCGCCCGCGATCTGCATTACCGAGCGCTCGCCGTTCTGAAGAATGAACAGCAGGGTCGATGAGCCCGTGACTCTTACCTGTTCATGGTAGCCGGCAGCCTGCAATTCCCTGCCCCGGCGCAACAACTCCCGATCGAGTTCTTCGGCACGTTGCACGGCGCTTTGCAGCAGGGGCTTGGCAATGGCATGCACATCCTTGTCGAGCGGCTGCAGCAGGATGAGGCCGGTGCCGGCGAATACCTGTCTGAACAAGCGGCCGAATGCGCTGCCGAAGGTTTCGCCCGCGCGATAGCTGGACTTCAGCATAGCGCTCAGTTCCGGACCAAGAAGCTGTGCCGCCCGCTCGACCAGCGGCTCGATCTCCGCTCCGAAACGCACTTCTCCGACGGGTATGTTAGCGCCGGCCTCCACCGGAGCCGTCACGATTTCCATTCGGCCATCGGCGGCGGGCAGCGCCACCTGGTTCACCTCGGCGAGGTCGTGGTCTTCGGTCGCCAGCCAGAACAACGGCACGGCATCGACTCCCTTCGACGATAGCTCCGCCGCCAGTTGCACGGCCGCCGCAGCCTTCAGAATCGAATAGAGAGGTCCGCCAAATAGTCCAACCTGCTGACCGCTGACTACGGCAACCGCGCCCGCCCGCAGACGCGCAATCGAGGCAAGGGTCGCGCCCGAGGCTCCCCACTCACGGTTCTGCCGCTCCAGCACATCCGCAATGGCCTGCCGGCGCTGCGGATCGAAGTTGAGGGCGCGCGCGTGTTCGGCAATGGCTGCAATGCTGTTCGGGGCGAAGAAGCGGTCCAGCCCCTCCACCCCAGCACGCGCAACCGCAGTGCGTATTGGGGACCCGGAGTCCGCCGGGCGTGCAAGAAAATCGAGAAACAGCCGCGAGGCATGCGGTATTTGTTCGAACCGAATACAGTCGGGATTCACTTCGCTGATCTCATTTCTTACCAGGTCTGCCGTCGGCATGCTCTCACAGCTTTCTTCCGCGCACTGAGATGTTGTTGAACGGGGTTACGGGATTTTGATGAAACTAACTCGTCCGAGTTTCAATTTTCCGTAATCCCGGAATCACAGCCAGCGGATCTGTTACGGCACGACGGCAGACCCATTGTAAATGGTGCGGATCAGGTTCCGCCCGAAGCCCGAATTGAAGAGCCCCAGGTGCCTCTCGGAGCATCAAATGAGTAAGAGTAAGAAGGCTTCAACCCGGTTTGGACTTGTTCGGAGTGCGGCCAACCAGCCGCCTTGGGGTTGACTTCTTTCGTCCATCTACTAAGATTGAAGATAGATCTTTGAAAACGGTCGCCATGAAATTGGCGCAGCCGATGTTCGGTTGCGGCAATGGACACCAGTTTAGGCCGGCTGTGCAAGACAGCCGACGCACATGCAGTTCAGATGGGGGCGTCACGGCTTCGACGGGAATGGATGCGGCCAGGAGGCATACCGGGGTGCATGCACCCGTAATCGTGTGCAAAACGATAATTGCCAACAATCAACAGCTGGCATACGCTGCCTAATTGTAGGTAGCCGTCCTCCGCGGCTTTGTCCGTGGGCTGCGGGAAGGGCGTCATACAGCGGACTGGCTCTGAGCTCTATGTCTGGGAGTTTGGGGTAAGACCTACAGGCTAGCCGCTCGCGTTTCTTGTCCGTTCTTAGCGCGAGAGGTGAACGTGCGGCACGGTCTTGCGAGTTCGCTTGCGGGATTGGGCGCCGCGATGGAATGCGACTAAGTATGTAGACTCCTTGCTGGCAGCATTTTCGGACAGGGGTTCAACTCCCCTCGCCTCCACCAACATTACTTTGTAATCTGCCCGGTAAACGACAAAGAACGCCGAGTTCGATGATGAACCATTCTTATTTGGCGAACAACTCGCTGTGAGAACCCATGCGCACCAGACGCAAGGTTTCGTCATCAGGCAGCTTGTAGATCAGCAGCAAATCCGGCTTCAAGTGACATTCGCGATGACCTTTCCACTTGCCGCCTAGCCCGTGATCGCGGAACTTCTCCTTGAGCGGCTTGTCGTCGACCATTAGGCCGGCAATCTCCGGCAGCAGCGTCTCAATGTCCTTGTGCCGGGGTGTTGCCTTGGTGCGTTTATAGTCGCGCCTGAAGGCCGCAGTCCATTCAATCGTTCGCATTCAGGTCGGCTATCATCGCGGCGGCGCTGGTCGCTCTGGACACCTCACCGCGCTCCCCAGCCTCAATGGCTGCTACAGTTGCGCGATTGGGAACGCGCACCTCAAACGGCAGGGCATTCTCCGCCGCAACGCGAGTCAGCAGAAGGCGAACGGCATCGGAGATAGTCAGGCCCATCGAAGCCAGTGTTCTTGCAGCTTTCGCCTTCACTTTTCCGTCCACGCGGATATGAACCATGCCGGTAGCCATAAAAATTTCCTCAGATATACATTGTATACCTCGATGCGTCGTGTCGTCTATGGCGACCCAGGAATTTGGCCAATAGCGTTACGATTTGGCGGCAGCGAAAGGACGAGGTAATCGCACACCATCCGTACGGCGCCCTGCCCTCCGTTGCGCGGGACTACCCAGCGGGCAATATTCTTCGCCGCCTCATTCGCGTCCGCGACTGCTATGGGCAGGCCGACCCAGCGCATGCATTCCAGGTCGTTTTCGTCATTGCCGACGTAAGCGATTTCCTTCGGACTGAGCCCGCGCTGTCGGGCAATCTCTTGCAATGCCTTTAATTTGTTCGGGCAATCTTGCACACACTCGATCTGAAGCTTGCGCGCACGGGCTCCTACAACCCGATTACGCTCCGTCGAAAGGATCATGGCGTCCACTCCGGCTTTGGTCAGCTTGCCAATTCCCCACCCATCCTCACGGCTGCAATAAACAGACTCGCTACCATCTTCGGATACTAGAACGCGATTGTCGGTGAGCACTCCGTCGAAGTCCAACACCAGTAGCCGGATGTTGCCGGCCTGAACAGGCGGCGCAAATTGTTCAACGGTAAGTTTCAGACCCATTGCTTTGGTCACCGCAACCAGCGTCGATAGTCGTGGATTGCCGTGCGCTGACAGCGCTCGGTAAAGGCTCTCGCGTTCGACCCCGGCGGCCTTGGCCACCTTGGCAACACCGCCCCGGGCTTCAGCTACTCGGCGCAGGGCCACCAGCAGCACCCGTGGCTCTTCCCCGTCTTCCAGTGCCGCCCTCAGATACTCGGCGGCGGAGCTTGGCTTCTCGCGCAGTTCCTTAACCATTGCTTCATCATGGAGAATGCTCGCCTTATCTTTCACGGCTTGCACGTCCTTTCGTTATAGTTTTTCCCGCACCGGCGATGTACCGGCGAACCTCAAGCACTCCGTCATTGTGACTTATAAGTTACTCTAAGGCAAGCACAGAAAAGGACCCGAGTCGGCGCCGTGCCGCACTTTGTCGAGCTCGGAGGCTATCTGTGCGAGATACGGACAGGACAATACTGGCGACTGGAGAATCTGGGGTCGTTTGATGAGTTCCTGGAAAGGCGTTTGAACTAAGCCGCTAGCGCGGCGGACGCTACCGCGTGGGTTGTCCCCGAGCATTGTCACTCGTGTAAGTTGTGGGTCACAAGGAGGTCACTGTGACCCATCTTCGGAAGCTGATGC
>JBEKBO010000068.1:0-42307 GCA_050015355.1 Candidatus Korobacteraceae bacterium
CACCTCGTAGGTGCAGAAAAAACCACTCCTGCCCCTGACTCGCTACCCTGCTCAACCGCAACTGGTGCGGCTGTTCGTCAGCCCCTGAGTTTCCACATCGGCCTTATCGACGGATCGGGGCTGCACCGGTGGCGGCAGGCGAAATTCTGGATTGCGAGGCCTTGACGGGCCTGTACCTGAAAGGCGTGGAGCGAGTGGCCGAAATGCAGAAGCAAGCGCTCGAAATCGCCGCGCAGCAAAATGCCGCGGCGGTCGATTTCCTGAAGAAGGCCGTGAAGGCCGTTCCCGGAATTCCGTGCGGGTTTGCGTTCGAAGTCGCCGAGCAGGCTTTCGATCGCCTTGTCGAAACGCAGAAGAGCGTCATTGACATGGTTGTCGAGCAGAACGCGGCTCTGGCCGAGGCCTCGAAAGATCGCGGCAGTTCCGCTGGAAAGATCGCGGCGGACGTCTCTAAGATCGTTCAGCAGTCCGCCGAGCGGGGTATTGCACTGCAAAAGAGTCTGTTGGATTTTGCTGCACAGCAAAGCAAGGCGCTGAGCGAAGCCGCCAAGCAGCAATTCGACATCAGCGGTACGCCCGCGGCAGCCGCGGCGGAATCCTTCCAGAAGGGCATTGATGTCCTGTTGGAGATGCAAAAGAATCTGCTGGAAGCTGCCACTAAACCGCTGAAGGCAGCAGCAGCCAAGGCGCAGTAACACTGCCCCACTCAAGCCAACAACAGGCTTGAATGGGCCACCCGTCGGCTTTTTGTATAGGAAACTGCCCCACTCAAGCCAACAACAGGCTTGAATGGGCCACCCGTCAAGGCGCAGTAACACTGCCCCACTCAAGCCAACAACAGGCTTGAATGGGCCACCCGTCAAGGCGCAGTAACACTGCCCCACTCAAGCCAACGGCGGGCTTGAATGGGCCACCCGTCCGCACTCAATCAGAGCAGAGTTTAGAAGAGAAGGTTAAGGGTATTGGCGGCGGCTCGGCCTCAAACGCAACAGCGCTTGGTGTTGACGGCGACCTCGCCTGCGCGTTCGCCATTCTGATGCACGCTGAGCTGGCGGATTTTGAAAGGGATGCCAACCCGCGTGTACGACTTGGCGAGCAACTCTTCAACTGCGTCCAGGTTTTTTTCGGCAAAGGCAGCGATCGAGGGGCCGGCTCCGCTCAGGCATACGCCGAGGAGGTCGGGATGCTCGAGCGAGAGTGCTTCCTTGAGTCCCGGCACCAGCGCCTCGCGGTATGGCTGATGCATGCGATCCTGGAACGCTTCCCGCAGCAACGAAAACTCGCCGCTCTGCAAGGCCTGCAACAGCAAGGCAACGCGCTGGAGATTGAAGATGGCGTCGGCGCGCGGCAGCCGTTTGGGCAAAACGCTGCGAGCCGCCGAAGTCGCCAGCGCCAGTTGCGGCGTCAGGACAATACAGCACAACGATTCCGGCCAGTGCAGGCGGGCCGCAAAGGCGGAGCCGTCGGAGAGCTGGCAACTGGCGGTAAGTCCGCCGAGCAGAGCCGCGGCCACATTGTCGGGATGGCCCTCCAGGTGGCAGGCCGCGTTGAGCAGTCCCTGCGATGGCAGCGGGCTGAAGATGGCCTCATAGAGACGCAATCCGGCGACGGTGGCGGCGGCGCTGCTGCCCAGGCCGCCTTTCATCGGGATGTCGCTGATGACCTGGATCGACAGGGAAGGGAACGAACCTCCATGTTGCACGGCCAGGAAGCGGAAGGCGCGCTCGATGTAGTTTTCGCCATCGAGCTGCTGATTGAGAAACTCGAATTGGAGGTCGTCCTTGCCTCCGGTAGGCCGCACTAGCAGGCGCAGGTAAAGCTGCACGGCGAGGCCCAGAGTATCGAAGCCCGGTCCCAGGTTGGCGATCGACCCGGGAACCTTGATCTCCAGTTCCGCGGGTTGCGCCGGGTTCATGGGTTCGTCACTTGGCATGGACTTCGGCCGCCTCTCTCGATTCGGGCTTTTTGCGGTGCTTGATAATGAAGTCCGTGTCTTTCAAGACGTGTCCGGTGAGCACGGCGACGACCACCGCATCGGGATCGATGGTTCCTTCCGAGCGCAGTTTACGAAGCCCGGCAAGCGTGGTTGCCGAGGCCGGTTCGCATCCGATGCCGTCCTGCCCGATCATGGCTTTGGCTTCGCCGATCTCTTCATCCGTCACATCCATGACGAAGCCGCCGGTAAACTCGACGCCGCGCAGAGATTTCTTCCAGGAGCGCGGGTTGCCGATGCGGATGGCGGTGGCCACGGTTTCCGGCTTGTCCACCGGCACCAGTTGGCGCGAGCCGGCGCGCCACATGCGGGCAAAGGGATTGGCCCCGGCCGCCTGCACGACGATCATCTTGGGAACCTTCTCGACGAGGCCAAACTTCTTGAGCTCTTCGAAGGCCTTGCCGAAGGCGGACGAGTTGCCGAGATTGCCGCCGGGAACGATCAGGTAATCGGGAATGTTCCATGCGAGCTGTTCGAGCAATTCGAACATGGCCGTCTTCTGGCCTTCGAGGCGGAAGGGGTTGATCGAGTTCAGGAAATAAAGATCCGGGTTGACGGACTCCAGCAATGCGTTCAGCGCATCATCGAAGCTGCCGGGGATTTCGATCAGTTCCGCTCCATAGTCGAGCGCCTGCGCCAGCTTGTTCATCGAGATCTGCCCGGCGGGCAAATAGACTTTGGCAATCAGTCCGGCGCGCGCGGCATAAGCGGCCAGCGAGGCGGAGGTGTTGCCGGTGGAAGCGCAACCAACCGCCTTGGTGCCCACGAAATTGGCCTCGGTCATGCCGACGGTCATGCCCAAATCTTTGAAGGAGCTGGTCGGATTCCATCCCAGGTGCTTAAACCAGAGGGTGCGCAGACCGGCAAACTTAGCGGTTTTGTGGCCGCGCACGAGCGGCGTGTTTCCCTCGCCGAGGGTAACCACCGTGCCGGCGGGATATTCTGGAAGGAAGTCGCGGAAGCGCCATACTCCGCTGACGTCGCGGGGATCGCAGGAGAGTCGCCGCTCCCGCCATTGCCGCTTGAGAGCCGGCGGGTCGAGCGCAACTTTATCGACCACCACCTCGAGCAAATCGCCACAACGTGGACAGGCAAGAGCCCGATCATGCAAATCGAGTTCGGCCCCGCATTGACTGACACTGCACCGTAAATACATCGAAGCTCCTAAGAAAGGATAGGCAGATGAACCGGCGCTTGCGTCAGGAAATCGAACTTGCCGATCTCGTCCAACGCAGACTCCAGTTTTGAAGTGCTGCATTCCTCCAGCGTAATCACGAACGGCAGCGCCGCCTTTGCGCAGTCGGGTCTTTGCAGCACTGCTTCAATATTAATTCCATGATTGGAAAATGCGGTAGCTAAAGCGGCGATGATTCCCGGGCGGTCGCGAACCGTAAAGCGGACATAATGAGGCGTTACGAAATCATTGCTGACGGGATAGACCGAGGTCGCTCCGCTGGAGAGATTCTCCAGTCCCTGCGAACGGTTGCGCGACACCGCGACCAGGTCGGAAACCACTGCGACCGCCGTCGGATTGCCACCCGCTCCGTGGCCCGAAAACACCGTTTCGCCACCGTAAACCCCCGTGCTTACCACCAGGTTCTGTCCGCCCTCGAGCTGCGCCAGGGGAGAATCGCGGCGGAGAATCGCCGGCTGTACCGATGCGTAGAGCTTGCCATCGCGCAATTCGGCGCGCGCAATCTGCCGCACGGTCGAGCGCAGATAAAGATCATGCGCGTAGGCAAAATCCATCATCTCGACCGGGCGAATCGAATGGCACACGACCTGTTCGGGCTTGACCTCGGCCCGCAGACCCACGCGAGACAGGATCACCAGCTTGGCGCGCGCGTCGTAGCCGTCGATATCGTCGGTTGGATCGGCCTCGGCAAAGCCGGCCTCCTGCGCCTCTCTGAGAGCTTGAGCGAAGGGAATGCCGGTGCTCTCGATCCTGGTCAGGATGTAGTTGCAGGTGCCGTTCAGAACGCCGTGAATCTTATAAAGATGATCCCCCGCCAAGCCGTCCTGCAAACCCGAAAGTATGGGAACACCGCCGGCGACCGAGGCTCCGAAGGCCAGGTGCTGCCCGGCGCGGAGGGCGACTTCGGCCAGTTCGGCTCCGCACTGGGCGATGAGCTGCTTGTTGGCGGTCACCACCGATTTGCCGCTTTGCAGTGCGCGCTTCACCCACTCGCCCGTGGGATTCACCCCGCCCACGACCTCGACCATCACATCGGCATCGGAGGCGAGGATCTCTTCGATGTTTTCGCACCATCGCACGTGCGCGGGAACCCAGTCGACTTTCTTGCGCTCGACGTTGCGATTGAAAACATGCGTCAGGCGCAGCAAGGGCTGGTTCAGTCCGTTGCACAGAATGCGAGCCACCGCGCTTCCGACGGTGCCGAAGCCGACGATAGCAACCTTGAGAGCCGATTCAGAATAGGGCATGGAACAATCCGCAGCCTTGGTTGACGTTGCCACTCTTCACCTCACCATATCATGCGAAATCCTGCAATTGTTTTTGTGTGACTCAGACCACCCCAACAAGCCAACTACAGGCTCGTTGGGGACCCCGGGGCGTTCGTCGAGCGAGCCAAACTACCCAGGTTAGCGCCGAACGGCCAAATGAGCCGTTTGCTACGGATGGCCTGACCCAACCGTACGGCGTGCCTCAAAGGAGTGCTCGGCGGCGCGGAACCTGGGGCACCCGGCAAATCCCCTCAGGGGCTAAAGCCCGCATTCCTATTAGCTACTGACGGACGGGCTGAAGCCCGGCCCCTTCAATGCCGCTAAAGCCCTTCAATGCGGCTGAGGCCCGCCCCTTTCAAAGAACCATTTATGAAACAGACTCCAGGGCTATTTCAGATCCCCGCCCGTGGCAGCCGCGCTCAGCGGTTGATGCTGTTCGAAAAACCTTGCGTGCAGATGCTTGATCGCCTCGGGCATGTCGCTTTCCTCGATGACAACGCCGATATTGATCTCCGACGCGCCTTGCGAAATCATATGTATGTTGACGTTCGCGGTTGCCAGCGTGCCGAAAACGCTGGCCGCCACTCCAACCTTGTGGCTGATCTCCTCGCTGACCAGGCAAACGATCGCCTTTCCGGTTTCCACCTCGACGTCGTCCCCGAGTTGTTTCAAATCCTGCAACAGCGGGTTATGTACTCCGGCCGAGTCCAGAGCGATGGAAATGCTAGCTTCGGAGGTCGAAACCAGATCGGCCGACAGACTATGACGCTCGAACACCTCGAAGAGGCCTTTGAGGTAGGTGAAGGCCCCCGGCTTGCGGTTCGTCCTCATGCTGATGATGGTGACGTTCTTCTTGGCGGCGATGGCGCGGAACGTGGTCTGGCAGCGCGGGGCGCGGGCGCGAATGCAGGTGCCCTTGCCTTCCGGGTGTCTGGAATCGAGCACGTAGACCGGAATGTCTTTCTCCACCGCGGGAATCACCGTCGCAGGATGCAGCACCTTGGCGCCGAAATAGGCCATCTCGGAGGCCTCGGCAAAGCTCATCTCGTCGATCTTGCGCGCATTCGGACAGAGACGAGGATCGGTGGTCATTACGCCCTTGACGTCGGTCCAGATCTCGATGCAATCGGCCGAGAGCGCTGCGCCGACGATCGAGGCTGAATAGTCGGAGCCGCCGCGGCCGAGCGTGGTGGTGATTCCGCCGGCGTTGGATGCGATGAAGCCGCCCATCACCGGAACGCAGTTGCGGGCGAGCAGAGGGAGCAACTTTGCCGGCATGCGCTCGTTGGTTGCCGCGAAATCGGGAGCGGCGCGGGTGAAGGACGAATCGGTAATCAGGCATTCGCGCGCATCCACCAGCTCGGAGTCGATGCCCAGCGCGTTGAAGGCCGCCGTCACCAGCGTGCTGGAACAGATTTCGCCGTAGGACATCACGTTGTCCATGGTGCGGGGAGAAAGCTCGCCCAGGGCGGCGATTCCGCGCAGCACCACTTCCAGCGAATCGAACAGCAATTGCAACTGCGGATTCACCAGCGCAGCGACCCTCAGTTCCTCGCCGGCGGCGGAGTGACGCTCGCGAAGGCCCTGAAGCGACTTCAGCGATGCGGGCAGGCCGGTGCCCGCCGCGCCGCGCGCCATGGCGACCAACACGTCCGTAACGCCTCCCATGGCGCTGACTACCACCACCGGTTTTTGCGCTCGACGGCCGGCGACGATGGACGCTACGCGAGTAATGGCCTGCGCATCTTCGACGGAAGTACCACCGAATTTCATGACGATCATTGCTGGCTCCTCAGGGTGATCAGGGTGATTGGTATGCCGGAAAAACGAAAACCCACCGGCTAGGCCATGCGGTGGGTCTTACGAGTGTCGATCTATGAGAGCCTATGAACCCTTACAGATCCCTTCTCCGCCCGGCGCGCCGCATGTGCTAATAATTCGCACACGCGCTGTGCGTGTTATTGTGCCGCCGGTTGTGGGAGAAATATGCATAAACATGAACGAATCCTTACTTTAAGGCAATTCGGCAGAGAGCGTCAAGAAATTTCGCCCGTAATGGGAATACCAAAATGAAAGCTGGTTCCTGGTGTTGACTTTTGATAAGACCAGCGTCATGGTTCCTGCGTCACCCAGCCACCCGGCCGTAACAAATCGGCCTCTTGTCAGGAACGAATTGTTTGTCTTCAGGGACTCGGGCTCAAACAGGACATTCCAGTGGATCACGGGGCAGCCGAAAGCATAGGAGGAAGGAATTTATGGAAAAAGGAATGGGTCGGAGGGAGTTCTTACAGACAACAGCAGCCGCAGGCACGGTGTTGTTAGCCGGAAACCTCGCACAAGCAGCCCCAAACGTGCCAGAGCGGACGAAGATTCCAGAGGCTGACAAGATCGTCATCACGGTCATCACCGACAATTTAGCCGATGCAAACCGCTTAGATTACAAAATTGCGAAGAGACCTGCCTACGTTACAAGCCCCCTGGACGCCGCCTTCCACGCTGAACATGGGTTGTCTTACCACATTGAGACAGTGGTCGACGGAAAGACGCATGCCTGCCTCTATGATTTCGGGACAAATCCAAAAGGGATTGTGCAAAACCTGGACCTTCTGAAGATTGACCTTCGACAAGTGGAAGCTCTTGGCATAAGTCACGACCATTGGGACCATGAGGTTGCATTGGTTGAGGTTCTTAAGGCGAAGAGAGAAGAGTTCTCCAAGGACATCCCTCTTTATGTCGGAGAACAATTTTTCGTAGGGACCTACAGCAAGCGGCCTGCAGGGATTATTAAAGCGAATCTTCTCAAGAGAGAAGATATTGAGAGGCTGGGTTTTATAAAAATCGTGGAGATCAAAGGCCCTACTGCGATCATTCCGGGCGCCTATTTGCCAGGGAGAGTCGAGCGGGTGACAGACTATGAAAAACTTGGTCCTCAATTTCTGGCCAAGAAAGGGGACGAATACGTACAGGAGACGTTCCCCGGAGAGCAAGCCGTAATTCTAAATGCCAAAGGCAAGGGGCTCGTCGTGCTTTCCAGTTGTGCGCACAGGGGGATCGTGAATACCGTACGACACGCTCAGAAGATGACGGGCATCGAAAAGGTGCATGCCGTGATCGGCGGATGCCATTTGATCAATGCCAAGCCGGAAGTGATTCTGAAGACGGTGGCGGATATTAAGGCAATCAATCCGGACTACATTGTGCCCACACATTGTACCGGTTTCGAGGCGATATCAGCCTTTGCCCGAGAGATGCCAGAGCAGTTCATACTCAACACGGCTGGCACAAGATACATCATAACCGCCTAGAGATTGACGAGGGAACGGCTTCGGTTCTGATAAAATCCGTCCTGCTCATGGAAGGATGACGGTGAGACATGAAGAGGACAACACTCCTGCTTCTTACGGTTCTTTTGTCTTTTGGTGCCGTTGGCGCAAATGCCGAAGAAAAAAACGATATCTTTTCAAAGGTGGTTGGGACCTGGGAATGGGCAGACCGGGTTGGAACGGCAGAGTCCAATCCTCACACTATCAAATTTATAGATGAAAACAAGGCTGCAGTTTTCTCGCTTGTGAACCCGATCAAGAGCCAAGACGGTACGACGAAACGTTCATACACCTACAAAGTTCTATACAGTGGTGAACATTCGATAACTATGTTCCTTGACGGAGAAACGCGAAAGACGGACGCTGGCGATCTCGTTATCTGGGTCCTCATGTTAAAGACCCCAGACGTTTATTGCTGGAGAAGAACAGACTGGCCGCCTCAGGGCTGTACAAAAGAAGTTCGGCGGGTAAAACCATAGATGGATTTCGTCGCTTGGTGCCCCGTTCTGGCGAAGCTAGGGCGGGGTAGTCGACGTTCTCGCAGTGCCGATTCGCAACCCCTCTTCCGAGTCCGGATGCTGTGCTGTGATGACGAAACGAAAGCCCCACTCAAGCCAACAGATGGCTTGAATGGGCCACCCTTTCCACCCAAGCGTCGCTTGAATGCCCCCAAAGCGCCGCATTTTCGGGGCTGACAAATCGCTCGCGCAATTCTGCAAATGGAGTATCATCTCAGCACCGGATTTTCAGGCAATTACCAAGGCTTAGCGGCGACATGCCGCGATGCAAGAAGTGAAGCATGTAGAGGTGCCGCTTGCGCGCCGGGTACGGACGGAGTGCCCTCCGGCTCGCGGCGCGGGCGCGGCGGTGCAAGCGTAATCATTTAGCGGAAATGAAGCGAAAGCGACTGGTGAACAGGCGCTGAACGACTTGAGGAGGGGCCGTGGGTACAAGCATCAATACACCTACTAAACAAGAAGAAGTGCAGAAACGAGCGTGGTTTCTAGACCTGAATCGCGCCGAGAAGAGCACTCTGATCGCAACCTTTGGCGGCTGGGGCCTTGACGGCCTCGATGTCATGGTCTACAGCTTCATCATTCCCAGCCTGATTGCCCTGTGGCACATCAGCGCCGGACAGGCAGGCTTGCTGGGCACGGCGACGTTGCTGATCTCGGCGCTGGGCGGATGGCTTGCCGGACTGCTCTCCGATAAGTATGGACGCACCCGGGTTCTGCAATGGACGGTTCTGTGGTTCTCGCTGTTTACGTTCCTCAGCGGGTTTACGACATCTTTCTGGCAGTTGCTGGTCACCCGCGGATTGCAAGGCCTCGGCTTCGGTGGTGAGTGGGCCGTGGGCGCGGTTCTGATGGGCGAGACGATTCGCGCCCAACACCGTGGCAAAGCCGTTGGTACGGTGCAGAGCGGTTGGGCAATCGGTTGGGGATTGGCTGCCATTTGTTACATCGTGCTGTTTGCGCTGCTGCCACAGGCATTAGCCTGGCGCGCAATGTTCTGGATCGGCATTCTGCCGGCGTTTCTGGTGTTCTACATCCGGCGCCATGTGCCGGAGCCCGATGTCTACGCCAAGACGAAGAAACAAATGGAATCCAAAGGCGAGAGCAGCCACTTTCTGGAGATCTTTTCGCCCGCCATGCTGCGCACCACACTGCTGACCTCCCTGCTGGCGACCGGCGCCCAGGGCGGATACTATGCGATCACGACCTTCCTGCCGACCTTTCTGAAGACCGTGCGCAAGCTCTCGGTGATGAACACCGGCGGATACCTGTGTGTCACTATCGTCGGCGCTTGGGTTGGGTACATGGTAGGAGCTTATCTCGCCGATTATCTTGGCCGCAGGCGATCGCTGATTCTATATGCCGCCTGTTCGGCCATTACCGTCACCTGCTACACGTTCCTGCCCATCAGCAATACAACGATGCTGGTCCTGGGCTTCCCACTAGGGTTCTTTGTATCAGGAACTTTCAGTCCGATCGGCTCGTTTTTTACCGAGCTGTTTCCTTCGCGGCTGCGTGGTTCGGGCCAGGGGTTCGCTTACAACTTCGGGCGCGGCGTCGGAGCACTGTTTCCCACGCTGGTCGGCTTTCTCGCGGTGCGAATTACCCTGGGAAAAGCGATTGCCGTATTCGGCGTAGCCGCTTACCTGGCGATGATTATAGGGGTCTTGTGCCTTCCCGAGACGAAGGGCAAGGAGCTGAAGGCCTACGAATAAAGCCTCTCACCCCAGCAACGGCGAAAGCGGCCATTGTCGGGGACTCCGGTGAGCGGTCTCCCGCTCTTCACCGCGGCCATGAATACCCGCCGGAAGCCAATGTGGCTTACCGGCGGTTTTTTACTGCGCGTGATACCAATGCGGAGGACTCCCACATCTGCTTACTGCGGCAGATGTGGGGCACCAGCCGGCGGTTTTTTACTGCGTGTGATACCAATGCGGAGGACTCCCACATCTGCTTACTTCGGCAGATGTGGGGCACCAGCACCGGCGCGTCTCGCATGGCCCGTCACCGCGCACCATCGCTACGCGTCATTGAGCATCTGCGCCAGGTGCTGGACGCGGGTTCCGGGGCAGAAGTGGCGTATCTGCGAGCGGCATGAATAGCCATCGGCGATAACGACCGCTTCCGGTCCGCTGTTGCGAATCGCCGGCAACAGCACGCGTTCGGCCAGCGCGCGCGACATCTCATAGCGCTGCTGGTCATAACCGAAAGCGCCGGCCAGTCCGCAGCAACTTGCTTCCAGCACGTCCAGTTTCAAGCCCTCCATGCGCCGAAGCAGATTGATCTCCGTATCCATGCCCACGATGGCGCGGTGATGGCAGTGTCCCTGAAGCAGCGCCGTGGCGTTTCGCGCCGGTGGCGTGAAGGCGGAAAGCTCGCGGGTTACGAACTCCTCGAACATGAACGACTGGCGAGACAGGGCCAGCGCAACCGGATCGTTCGGGTACAGCCGGAGCAGTTCGTCGCGGAAGGTGAGAATGCAGCCGGGCTCCAGTCCGATGATCGGCGTGCCGCGTTCAATGTGCGGAGCGAGCACCTGCATAACCTTGGCAAGCTGCTGCTTGGCCTCGTCGAGCATGCCCTGATCGTAGAGCGGACGCCCGCAGCAAACGTATCGCGAGGGCACCACCACCTTGCAACCGGCGCGTTCGAGCACTTCGACGGCGGAGATGGCGACCTCCGGGTCGAAGAAATTATTGAAGGTATCGGTGAAGAGCACAACTTCGCGTCCCTCGCGCGGCTGCTTGTGCGCGGCGAACCACTCGCGAAAGCTGCGCGCGGCAAAGCGAGGCAGCGGACGATCTTGGTGCAGGCCCAAGGCGTTTTTTGCCACGCTGCCCAGCAGCGAAGCTGAAATGGCATTGGCGAGCGCGGGAACCTTGGCGGCCAGCGGCGCCCATTCATAAATTTTGCCGAAGAGCTTGGCCCTCAGCGGACGAGAATGCTCTTGATAGTAATGGTGGAGGAACTCCGCTTTGTAGATGGCCATGTCCACCGTCGCCGAACACTCCGACTTGCAGCTCTTGCAAGACAGGCACATTTCCATGCTTTCGCGAATGGCTTCGTCGGCGAAACCGCCGGGGAATATCTCTCCATTGATCGCCTCGAAGAGCATGTGAATGCGCCCGCGAGTGGAGAAGGCTTCATCGCGCGTGGCCTTGAACGACGGACACATGGCGCCGGCGTCCAGCCTGCGGCATTTGCCAATGCCGACGCAGCGCGAGAAGGCGCCGCCGATGCCGCCATCGGAGCTGAAGTCAAACATGGTTGGAATCTGTTGCGGATGGTAGCTCGCCATCCGCAGGAAAGAGTGCAGCAGATGAGCATCCACGATGATGCCGGGGTTCATGCGGCGATCGGGATCGAAGATGTCTTTGAATTCGCGGAACACGTCCATCATCTCGGGGCCGAACATTTTAGGCAGCAGCTCCGAGCGTGCAATGCCGTCGCCATGCTCGCCGGAGTTCGAGCCTCCGAACTCGGCAATCAGTTCGCTCATGTCGAGCATGGCGCGATGAAAGGTTTCGACGCCCTGCGGGGTGCTGAAGTCAAAGGCCACGCGGCCGTGCACGCAGCCTTCGCCGAAGTGTCCCTGGAACATGTTGACCGTCAGGTTGTGCCGCTTCAGGAGCTGATCGAAGCGGCGCAGATACTCGCCAAGACGATTCGGATGGACGGCGAAGTCTTCAGCTCCGGGCCAGCCACGGGGCACGCCTTCGCGCGGCGCGCCTGAGCCAAGACCGGACTCGCGCAATCCCCAAACCGCATTGCGCTCCTGGGGCGCGGAGAACAACGCCACCCCGGCAACGCCCTTGGCTTGTTTGGCCCGCGAGACGAGTTCCTCGCCCCGTGTGCGCGCCTCGTCGACGGTCGCGCCGCCCAGCTCGACGATCAAGTAGCTTCGGCCCGGAGGCAGCAGCTTGACCGAGGTCCAACCCTTTTCCAGCCAAAAGTCAACCAGGTAGTGATCGAAGGCTTCGACCGCTTCGGGCTTGTGTTCAAGCACCATCGGGACGTGATCGCCCGCCAGGAAAATGTCATCGAAGCCGAGCACCACGAGCACCAGCTCTTTGGGCTTGGGCACAAGCTGCACGGTGGCGTTGAGCACGAGCGCGAGCGTGCCCTCCGACCCGGTGACCGCGCGCGCCAGGTTGAAGCGGTTTTCCGGCAGCAGCTCGTCGAGGTTGTAGCCGGAGACGCGCCGCGGAATTCGCGGATAGCGGGCGCGGATGAGGCCGGCATGCTGTTGCGCTATCGCCTGCGCGCGGCCGTAAATTTCCGCCGTGCGCCCGCCGCTGGCAAGGGCGATGCGGATGGTCTCGGCGGTGTTCGGGCCAAGCGTCAGCCGCGTGCCGTCGTAGAGCACGACATCGAGATCGACTAGGTTGTCGGAGGTCTTGCCATAGGCGGCAGAATGCGCGCCGCAGGAGTTGTTGCCGATCATTCCACCAAGGGTGCAGCGATCCTTGGTGGCGGGGTCGGGCGGAAAAAACAGGCCGAACTTGCCCGCTTCGGTGTTCAGGATGCTCTGCACCACTCCGGGCTGCACCACGGCGGTTCGCCGCTCGGGATCGATCGAGGTGATCTCCGCCATGTAGCGGGAGAAGTCCAGCACCAGAGCGGTGTTGCAGGAGTTTCCGCTGAGGCTGGTGCCGCCGCCGCGCGCCACGATGGGCACCTGATTCTCGCGCGCCAGCGCCAGGGTGTTGATGACATCCTGCTCATGGCGCGGGCAAACCACCCCGACGGGAACTTGCCGATAGTTGGAAGCGTCGGTGGAATATACCGCGAGAGACCTGGCATCAAAACGGACATCGCCTTCAAGAACTCGTTTTAATTCCGACTCAAAACTGGCTACGGATGAAGACATTAGGGCCCCGATTTTCGAACATCGCTATAAGAATTCAGGTATAGAGAAAGTATAGAGCAGCAGCGGCTCGGAAGCGACTTATTGATGCGCGGTGGCGGTCAGCTGAAGTATCACCTTTGGAGTCTGGATAAAGTGGTGGGAAAATTGGACAACGCGGCTATAGCGCTTCCCCGGTAGGTATATTCCGACATAAACTCAGGCTGTCATGGCGAGCGAAGTCGAGCCACCTTTTGTTTCTGCTACCGGAAAACAAAGGGTGGCTCCACTCCGCTTCGCTCCGGTCGCCATGACATCCTCTTTGGAATCTGGATACACCAACATCGGGACCACTCTAATCAGGAGGCGCGGAAATGTTCTCACTAGTAAGGCTCGCTCTTGTAACTTGCGCGTTTTACATCGGAATAGCTTTACTTAACTTATACAAGCAGTATTGTTCGGGATTACGGCCTGGAAGGGCGGCGTTTTCTACACGGTTAATTTGTGGGGCTGGGGTCTCGTATTCGGTATTGTTTGGTTGATTTCATTTGTTCTGGCCTGGCGGCTCATGGTTGTTCCGTTGTTCAAGTAAGTCAAGACTGACCCACTACCATCCCGCCAGAAACTACCCCACGTTAGCCCAATCACCCCAGCGAGCGGGGCTCGCCGGGGACCCCGATGGGCGAACGTGGGGCACCTTCGAACCTCTCGCCAGCACCAATGAAAGTTCGAATTCTCTGGTGTTTGTTTCCGTTCGGCGAGATATTCTGGAACCAGCCTCATGCCGCACACGGAACTTTTTCCTTTTCTGCGTCTGTTCGACGGGCGTTACCTTGACCCGCGCGTCCACGTCTGGTGGCTGGAGGCATCGTTCTGGATTCTCGCCCTGCTGGTGGCGTTTCCGCTGTTGAAATGTGGGAGAATCTGCGCGCGCATGGAAGCCGCGTGGCGGCACGCGAGTCGCCGCCGAGTGGTCTCGATGCTGGCGCCGGGGCTTCTGGTCATCGTGCTGCGCCTGGCGCTGTTGCCGCTGATCCCCGTGCCCGCGCCGGAGATTCATGACGAGTTCAGCTATTTGCTTGGGGCGGAGACATTCGCCGCCGGGAGACTCACCAATCCCACGCCGGACGCGTGGCAGCACTTCGAGACTTTTCATGTCAACCTGCGGCCGAGCTACCACTCGATGTATCCGCCGTCGCAGTTTCTTTTTCCCGCGCTCGGTATCCTGCTGGCCAAGCATGCGTGGATCGGCGTACTGCTCGGCGTGGCCGTCATGTGTTCGGCGATTACCTGGATGCTGCAAGGGTGGGCGCCCGCGCACTGGGCTTTGCTCGGCGGCTTGTGGGCGGCGCTGCGCTTCGGCATCTTCTCCTATTGGGTGAACTCCTATTGGGGTGGCGCGATGGCCGCCACGGCGGGCGCGCTGGTGCTGGGAGCGGTGGCGCGCATTCTGCGCTCGTGCCGGACCGGCAAGGCCAGAGTGAAAGACGGTGTTCTGCTGGCGCTTGGGCTCGTCCTGCTGGCCAACAGCAGACCGCTGGAGGGATTGCTTTTCAGCCTGCCTTTGCTGGGTTACCTGGTGGTGAGAATCGTTCGTTGCGACGCCGGCTTGCGTGGCAAACTGTTTTCGCGGATTGCGCTTCCGGCGGGGCTATTGTTGCTGGCGGGCGCGGCCTGGATGGCGTGCTACGACAGCCGCACGGTGGGCAATCCGTGGACCATGCCCTACATGGTGAACCACGCGGAGTATCACGTGTCCAAGCCGTTTCTCGGGCAGGCGCGGAACCCCATTCCGGCTTACAGGCACGACAGCATGCGCCGCTTCTACGTCATTCACGAGCTGCCGGACTACCTGGACTCGCAGAGCTTCTGGGGAGTTCGCCAGATAGTGGCGCGGAATGCCGCAATCGTTTACGTTTTCTTCCTCTGTCCGGTTGGATTGTTGATGTTGGCCGGTTGGCTTCGGATGCTGCGGCCCGCCCCAACACGCGCAACTACGGCGCGCGTCGGGGTCCCCGGCCCGGCGCAAGCGATGATTGCCGTCTCCGCCGTGGCTGCCGTTGTTCCATCAGTGGTTGGGCTCTGGCCTCCGCACGGGCACTACGCGGCGCCCGCCACAGGGGCGTTCATCCTGGTTGGGCTGGTTGGGTTGCGGCTGCTAAGGACGGCGAAAGTGCGCGGCGCAAGAATCGGGGTTGCGCTTTCGCGGGCCGTGGTAATCCTGCTAGCGGTTGCGCTGCTGGCCGCCGCGTCGGCGAAGATCATGGACCCGTTTGAGCTCAATGCCGCCGGGCCGAATTCGCCCTTGCCCCTGCGTATCGAACGCGAGCGTATTGAAAGTCAGCTTTCGCGCAGCGAGGGCCGGCACCTGGTGATCGTTTTCTACGGTCCCAGGGACATTCCCGGCGAGGAATGGATCGCCAACAAACCCGATCCGCGCTCGGCCAAAATCATCTGGGCGCGCGACATGGGGACGGCGAAGAACGAGGAGCTGATCAGGGCCTATCCGGGGCGGCACGTCTGGTTTGCCAATCACAGCGCCCCGTGGGGGCAACTACGGCATTATTAGGAGAGCAGTTCCCGAGTTGCTGTATTCCGTCCGCGGGAAAAACACAAGATCCCTCCACTCCGTGCCCGAACAGTTTCTTACTTGTCGAGCGCAATGTCGAGTACGCAGCTTGGCTGCTCCGGCCACGGGCGCTCGGCACTCCGGTCGGGATGACGTCTCCAAATCTATGTGGCCGGGCAGTCACACAACCAGGGAATTGGTTTAAGGCTGGAGGAGCAGAACCATCCAGAAGCGGGCGGTCGAGCGATTACACGCCGAATTCCGGTCGCGAGCGCGTGTCGGGGAACTGATCATCAGCGAAGATGCGGGTAAGCGCGCGTCCCCAAATAAACTTGCCGCCGTCGATCAACTGGACGCCGACCTGGCCCTCAGCGGCAGAGCCGGCGTCGCCGACCCAGACAACGCGATATCTGGCTTTGCTGTTCTGGTGTTTCACCCCGACGACGCAACCGCGTTGCAGCAAATGGGTGATTCTCGTGAGCCGGGCTCCGCTGGTGGTTATGTCGACCGCAAGCGCATCCTGCTCAAACAGAGCGCCATCGAGCCCCATGCCCCATAGCTGCACTGGAAGAGCGATGCGCAAGCGCTGTTCGCGCCGCGCGCCAGGCTTCGATTCAAGCTCGGAGTGAAGGACCACCCGGTTGCCACCGTTGCGCTCAGCCTGCAGCATTCCCGCAACGGCTGCCGCGAACAGTTCGCGCATCGACTTGGCGTCACGCGGAAACAGCGCCAGCCCAATGCTGACCGTAACCCACACAGCCTTTGGTGGGAGTCCGGCGAGCACGCAGGTACTTTCGATCTCCTCGCGCACGCTTTCGGCCAGGCAGTAGGCGTCGGCGGTATTCGTGTCCGGGAGGATTACGGCAAATTCCTTGCTGCCGTGCTGCGATGCGGTATCGCCGGGACGCCCGTTTCGCGACAAGGTGGAGGCAACGTTGCGCGCCAGGTCATCGCGGAAACTCTGGCCATGCGAATCACCCAAAATCTCGAAACGGTCAACCTCGATTACCAGCAGCGCCAGCGGGCTTGCGTTGGCGCGGGCACGGGCAATTCCCTGCCGCAGTTGCTCGTCGAAACTCTGGCGCATCTTCAAGCCGGCGAGGGAATTGGTGGCAGCCAACTCAGGACGAGAGGGTTCGAAACCTTGAGGAATAGAAGTCGCGAGAGAAGCAAGCGGCATATTTAGCCAAAACGACCGAAGCGATTCAAAGCTGGAATTCGCTGCCAAATTGATTTTCCTCTCACAACTCACCGGACGTCGCGAAAACGCCGGCGCCCACTTCTACGGTTCGAACTCTGTCAGGTTACACCCGTAATCCGATCGTGTTCCCCAAATCTTTCCCGATGAATACGGTTGTTCAACCCTGGGCATTTCCAATTGCAAGGGTTTCTCAAGATAAGAGTGCAACAGGAATCAAATTCGCCATCTTCACGCAGGCGCCAATCTGGGCGAACATCAACGAGTGCTTGCAGCGGGGCGGTGTGCCCAGGGTGACGGGGCAGACGATGAAGAATATCAGGGACCTACTACGCGAAAAAGAGGCGGAGCTAAAGCGGCTTGAGAAGGAAGTAGAGGCGTTGCGCTTGGCTGCGAGTTTGCTGGAAGGGGAAGGCTCACCGGCTGCGGCGGAGGCTAGCGCACCGGTTGCGAGCCCGAAAAGCCCTGCCTCGGCCCTGTCTTTTGAAGAACGTACCTCCGGAACAACCGTGTCCGGGACACCCACGTCGCGCCAGTTTCCGTGAGGGAAATCTGCTGAACATGGCTATCGAAACCGAGTTGGAGACTGGCAGGGAGCGACGCCGCTTCAGCCGCCGGAGTATCAGCGAATTTCAACTGTTGACCGCCGACCTTGTGCCCGCCGGCGCCGACGCACAACGGCAGCAACGCTGCATTGTGCTTAATGTGAGCGAAGGCGGCCTGGCTGTGCAGCCGTTTCTGCGGCTTACTCCGGGAAACCTGGTCGAGTTGCGTTTTGGCGTTCCAGGAGCGGGCAAGCCGTTTACGAGCAAGGGGATGGTGGCCTGGACAGGATCTGGCGGCCCCGCCGGCATTCAACTCATCGACCAGGCTCCCGAGATTCGCGAGAGTCTGCGAAAGTGGGTCGGCGACGATCTTGGCCTGATTTCGCCACAAACCGGCGCGAGCGGCGCCAAAATTGACGGATTAGGAGCGCAGGAGTTTGAATCCGCCCTTCATCTAATTGCGAAACGCGCGCAGGTGGTAACCCGCGCCAATGGCGCGGCCATAGCGCTTGGCGATGCCGAGAGCATGGTTTGCCGAGCCAGTGAGGGCGTGGCCCCCGATTTGGGCGTCTCGCTGCGTGCGGGACTTGGACTTGCCGGTCAGTGTCTTTCTACCGGAATGCTTGTGCAGACCCCCGATGCTCGATCCGACTCGCGCATCGATGCGGCCGTTGCCCGCCAGCTTCAACTCGGTTCGGCGGTGATTGTGCCGATCTGCGTCCCAGGCAAGATTGCCGGCGTGCTGGGTGTGTTCTCGCGGCACCCGCGCGCCTTTGACAACTTCCACATTCGCCGGCTGGAACGCTTAGCAGCCGTGGTTGCCATCGCGCTGCAGGCACCCCTGGTTGAGCCGCCGGGAGGGGAGTCGAAACCCGGAATCACAGCCGCATCCGACAGACCCGAGAAATCCCGCATAGTCCCAACCCTGCCGACTCCAAAGCCCCCGGTCGATAGCCGCCCACTGCATCGACTGGAGTCTCTCTGGGACATGATAGAAATCTCGCAGCATAGGCGAGGCGGCTCAAGCCCCTTGCAGTGAACAAGCCGCGAACCCAGAGGCATCGGTGGACAGAGCTTACCCGACAGAACTGCCCCACTCAAGCAAAAGAGGCTTGAGTGGGCCACCCGCCTGCGCCCGCCACTGGAGGGACTCCAGCGAACGCGACGCGCACCTCCAGCCTTGGTTGCACTACTACAACTTCACCCGACCTCATGGTAGTCTCAATTACGCTCCACCAATCAGCCGCGCTGATCCAGGTACAACGTCTTGAGAATCTACAGCCACCCACCAGCGCAAGAATCTTGCAATCTGCTCCATTGGCCGGGATTATACTGTTGAACATTCGGAACTCACAAAGAAAGAATGTCCGCCCTGGCGCGCGGACTCCGGGTTTTCGAGTCAGAGGGTGAAATCATGTTTCCCAAGCTTTATCTCGCCAAGCAGACATTTGCTCGTCCGCGCGTGGAAGCCATCAAGAGCACCGTCTATCAGGAGCTGGAAAAACTCGGCATCAAAAAGCGGTTGCCCAAGGGCGCCAAGGTTGCCATTACCGCCGGCAGCCGGGGGATCAACAGAATCGTTGAGATGACCCGGATCACTGTCGATTATCTGAAGGAAAACGGGTTTGAGCCCCGTCTGATTGCCGCCATGGGAAGCCACGGCGGCGGTACCGCCGAGGGGCAACGGGAAATCCTCAACAGCCTGGGGATGACGGCGGACGCCGTGGGAGCGCCCGTGCTGGTCGGCGCGGAAACCGTCGAGGTGGGCAAGACCGCGCAGGGATTGACCGCCTATATCAATCGCCATGTGCTCGATGTGGACGGCGTGATTGTCCTCAACCGCATAAAGGGCCACACCGCCCTGGTGGGAGACATGCAAAGCGGTCTCACCAAGATGTGCGTGGTCGGACTCGGCGGGCCGAGCGGAGCGCAACAGTTTCATAGTTTGGGCATCAGGGAGCTGCCGGCGTGTCTGCGTGAGATCGGAACAATTCTGATCGAGAAGACGCCGATCCTGGGCGGGCTGGCGATTATCGAAAACGGCTTCGAGGAGACCGCGCACATCATTGGCGTGGAGGCCCGCAAGTTCATCGAGGAAGAGCCGAAGCTTCTGGCAACAGCCGTCAAGCTGATGCCGCTGCTGCCCGCCGACAAACTCGACATCCTGGTGATTGAAGAGATGGGCAAGGACTACAGCGGCACGGGGATCGATACAACCGTCGTCGGCCGCTTCCGGGTGAAGGGCGAGCCGGAGCCGGAGACGCCCTTTATCAAGCGCATTGTGCTGCTGGATATTTCCGAGGGCTCGCACGGCAATGCCAATGGAATAGGGCTGGCGGACCTGGTGACTGACAAACTTGTCAGCAAGGTGGATTTGAAATCCACTTACCTCAACGTTATAACCACAGGCTTTGTGCAGCGCTGTTTCACGCCGCTGCATTTCCCGAGCGAGCGAGAAACCATCGAGATGGCGATCGCGAGCCTGGGGCGCATTGCGGCCAAGGATCTGCGGCTGATGATCATTGCCACCACGCTTCACCTGGAGAAGGTGTATGTCTCCGAGGCGCTGGTTGCGGAGCTGAAAACGAGGCCCGGCGTGGAGGTGGCCGCCGAACCGGTGGCGCTCGAATTCGATGCCGGCCGCAACCTGGTGCACCGGCTGATGGCGCACAAAGCCAGCCAGACACACGCATAGTGGGCTGCTGAAAAACAGGCTTGCTTTGATGTGAGCATGCAAGCAATTGCGCTGTAGCTCTGTGGGTCACACATTCCGTAGCGCCTCGCTTGGTGCTTCGGCGCGTTTTTCAGCAGCCTGCTAGCACTTTGAGCACCGAACAGAATAAGGAGCGAGACGAGTGAACGATAAAGTTCTTATACAGGCCGGACCCCTGCGGAAGTTTTGCGCCGAGCTGTTCGAGAAAGCCGGCATGCAGCCGGAGGAGGCGTCGATCAACGCCGATACCCTGGTGGACGCCGATCTGAAGGGCATTGATTCGCATGGCGTCAGCCGCCTGCCGATCCATCTCAAACGCATCAAGATGGGGATCGTTCGCGCCAACTATGAAATGAAGACGGCTTCGGACAGGCTTTCGGCCGCGGTCATTGACGCCTGCAACTCCATGGGGCCTTACGTGTCGGTGAAGGCGATGGAGCTGGCGATGGAAAAAGCCAGGCACACGGGAGTGGCGTTCGTCACGGTGAAGAATTCCAACCATAACGGAATCGCCGCCTACTACGCCGAGCGTGCACTGCCGAACGGAATGATCGGCATTGCCGCCACCAATAGCAAAGCGCGCATGGCGGTTTATGGGGGCAGGGAACCTTTCCTCGGGACGAATCCGTTCGCGGTGGCGATTCCGGCGGATCGACAACGGCCAATCATCGCCGACATGGCCACCAGCGTGGTCGCGCGCGGCAAGGTGGCGGCCGCGGCCAAGAACAAGCAGCCTCTCCCGCCAGGCTGGGCGCTGGACAAAGAAGGCGAGCCGACGACCGATGCCGCCGAGGGTCTGAAAGGGACGGTCGTGCCGTTTGCGGGTTACAAGGGGTCGGCCATCGCGCTGGTCATCGATGTGTTGACAGCGGTTCTGTCGGGATCGCTGTTCGGTCCTTATGTCAGGGACCTTTACACGGATTTCAACGAGCCGGCGTGCATCAGCCACCTGTTTGGCGCGGTCAACGTCGAAGCCTTCACGTCGCTCGCCAAGTTCAAGAGCGACATCGACCAGATGATTACCGAGATCAAGACCGCCAAGCCCGCCAAAGGAGTCAGCGAGATTTTTCTGCCGGGTGAAATTGAGCTTTGCAGGCGCGAAAAGTGGCGCAGGGAAGGGATTCCGCTGGCTGTTTCCTACGTTGACGATTTGCGCCGCGAAGCGGAGCAGTGGCAGGTGCCGTTCACGCTGTGCTGAAAGAGAAGAGATAAACCTGCGCACGGATTAGAGATTTTTTCATGGAGTCGATGAGGAAACGGCGAATCCCTCAGGGGCTAAAGCCTGCATTCTTGTTGGCGCGGGACGGCGCGGCTGAAGCCGCGCCCCTTCAAGGAACTATTTATGAAACAAGCTGTAGATAAAAGAAAAGGAAGGTAAGATCGATGTCCAATGTCGGTTTTCGCGTTCATACTAAAGTCAACAGACCGGCGAAAGAGCTGATCAGGAAGTTCGCCAAGTTTCCGGTGCCGAATATCGCCGATTGCATGGGCAGGATGTTTTGCGTTCATCCGGCGATTAAGCCATGCAATGGAGCCAAGTTGCTGGGCTCGGCGTTCACCGTCAGAGTCCCGTGCGGCGACAATCTGATGTTCCACAAAGCGATCGACATGATCGAGCCCGGCGACGTCATCGTGGTGGATGGCCAGGGCGATCTGACTCATTCGCTAGTCGGAGAGATCATGACCCGCTATGCCATGAGCAGAGGCTGTGCCGGGTTCGTCGTCGACGGAAGCATTCGCGACTTGGGCGTTCTCAAGGAGCTTGATTTTCCCGTCTTTGCGCGGGGCGCAAGCCCGATGGGCCCCTACAAGAACGGTCCCGGAGAGATCAACGTGCCCATCGCCTGCGGCGGAGTGCTGGTCAAACCCGGCTTCATCGTGGTTGGCGACGACGATGGCGTCGTGATCGTCGATCCGGTGGACGCCGAAGAGGTGATCAAGAGAACCGAGGCGCTGAATGCCAATGAGATCAAGACATTTGCCCATATCAAGGCGGGTACGCTTGATCGTAGCTGGGTAGACAAGAGCTTGAAAGAAAAAGGGTGCGAGATTATTGACTAGCGAAACTGCTCTGGCGGCAGGCCGTGAACAGTAGACCGAACGTCCTCAGCAAGCTGATACCTCGCTGCGCGATAAGAATGAGGCACCCCGAACGTAAAGTTCAATCGAGGTTTGACAATGAATTCGGGCAATTCGGAAAACACAAAGGGCTATAGGATTGGCGTGGTTGCGCTGCTCACGGCAGGCACGTTCATCAACTCGATGGACCGTGCAAGTTTGTCGGTGGCCGCGCCTTTCATTATCAAGGAATTTCACATCAGCACGGTGGCCATGGGCGTGGCGCTGTCGGCTTTCTTCTGGACCTACGTCATTGGCAATTTCCCGTCCGGATATCTGGCCGACCGGTTTGGAGCTAAGACCGTGCTGGGATGGTGTGCGGCGATGTGGTCGATCTTTTCGGCGATCACCGGATTCGCTCACAACGTTACGCACATTCTGTTATCCCGGCTTGGCGTGGGTCTCGGCGAGGCCGCTGCTCTGCCGTGCACCAATAAGATCGTCGCCGGAAATTTCCCCAGCCAGGAACGCGGCACAGCCATTGCGGTTTCCTTGACCGGAATACGTTTGGGCATGGCTGCGACTCCGTTCCTGATGGCCTTCCTGATCATACATTGGGGCTGGCGGGTCGCCTTTTTCGGAACCGGCATCGGCAGCTTGTTGTGGTGCGTGGTCTGGTATTTCTGGTTTCAAGACCGATCGGAGATGCGAGCCCGGCAAGCCGTCGCGCGCCCGCAACCCCTCAAGATCCCCTGGGCCCAGGTGTTTAGCAACCGGGCGATCCTCGGATTGCTGGTGGTGAAGTTCACGCAGGACTTCCTGCAGTGGTTGTTCCTGACGTGGGTGCCTTCTTATCTGGTCATGGAGCGTCACTTCTCCATCGTCAAAATGGGCATCTACGGTTCGCTTCCCTATGCCACGGCCTGCGTGACCCAGCCCTTCGTGGGTATGTGCTCTGACTGGCTGATCAGGCGCGGCTGGAGCATCAATCGCGCCCGCAAGACGATCCAGGTCGTGCTGCAGATACTTTCCTCTACCGTGATCGTGGTGGGGTTTGTCGATGATCCCATGATCGCCGTGTTCTTCCTGACGCTCTCGATCGCCGCGGAATCCAACGCCGCCGGCCATATCTGGGTAATCATCTCGGAAGTGATTCCGCCAAAGCTGGTCGGTTCCGTTGGAGGCCTTATCAACGCGTTCGGCTCGGCCGCCGGAATACTTTCACCCATCTTGACTGGGTTGGTCGTGAAGCTGACTGGCAGCTTCCGCTTGGCGCTCACGCTTGGCGGATGTTCGATTCTGGTGGCGAGCGTCTTCACCATCTGGGTCGTGCCGAGGCTTACGGTTCTGGCCCTCGGCAAGGAAGGACCTCAAACTCCTGCCGTGGCGAGCGCCAAGGCTTAGTCGGAATTGTCGAGGTTGCGGGTAGCGGCTGGGATTTTCCAGTCAGTTCGCTGCATAAGTTTCAGGATGTCATCCTGAGCGGAGCGAAGGATCCCCGGACGCTGTCCCAACCCGCTTTCTGGGCTTTTTGAGTTCCTTCGCTTCGCTCAGGATTTCGGCAGGCGGCTCAGACGCCGCCAAACCGCCTCAACTTCGCTCACTACGTTCACTCAGAATGACACCTCGAAGAACTATTGCGCGATCTTCCGCGGCGCGAAAATCCTCACTGCACCGGAATCCCCAACACGCGCGGTGTTGCGCATGTTGGGGTGGAAATTACTTCGTCCGATAGATTGCCAATGGCGCCCAGGTCTGGCACACGGGCATCATTTCAATCGCATTGATATTGACGCGCGAAGGCCTGGTGGCAGCCCAGTGCACGGAATCCGCAATGTCGTCGGAGCTGAGCGGAGCCGCGCCATCATAGACTTTTGCCGCTCGGTTCTGGTCGCCGTGGAAGCGGACCTGAGCGAACTCCGTGCCCGCCACCATGCCGGGAGCGATGTCGGTGACGCGCAGTGGCGTGCCAAACAGGTCGGCGCGCAGATTGCGCGAGAACTGCTGCACAAAAGCCTTTGAAGCGCCGTAGACGTTGCCTCCCGGATAAGGCCAGGCCCCGGCAGTAGAGCTGATGTTGACGATGTGCCCGCGCCCGCGCGCCACCATGCCGGGCAGCACGGCCTTGGTCAGATAGATCAGCCCCTTCACGTTGGTATCCACCATGCGGTCCCAGTCGTCGAGATCGGCGCGCTGCGCCGGTTCAAGTCCGAGGGCAAGCCCGGCGTTGTTGACCAGCACATCTATTTCCGCGAAGCCGGCGGGCAATCCGCTCAGCGCTCGCTCGACGGCGGCACGGTCGCGAATGTCCAAGATAAGCGGATGGACTTTATCCGCGCCCAGCTCTTGCGCTAGCGTGTTTAGCCGTTCGCCGCGCCGGGCAGCCGCGACAATTTTTGCGCCGTCTTTCGCAAAGCGCCGTGCAATCGCTGCTCCGAATCCAGCGGTCGCGCCTGTAACCAGTACGATCATTCCGTCCACCTTCCTACCCCGCGCAATCCGCAACGTCGTTGCGGGGCTGCAAATGTCCGGCCTTCGAGTTTCGTGCGCGCCAGCGCTCAGTGAAATCTCGTGGACCGGGTACTCTATATTTCTACTAGAGTAGTGCATCACAAGTCGAATAGCTTAAGGGAGATGTCATTCTGAGCCGGAGCGACGAGCGCCTGTGGCCGGAGCAGCCAAGCTGCGTACCCTTCCACCCCAACAAGCCAACAACGGGCTTGTCGGGGACCCCGGTCCGACGTTGCGTTTGAGAAGCAAGAAGCTATTCGGGCGGAGGCGAAGAATCTATGTATTTCGGCACAGGAAAAATGCATAGATCCTTCGCTTCTCCACCCCAGCAACGGCAAAAGCGGCCGTCGTATTTCGGCACAGGAAAAATGCATAGATCCTTCGCTTCTCCACCCCAGCAACGGCAAAAGCGGCCGTCGCTAGGGACCCCGGCTCGCTCAGGATGACATCGAAAGAGGGCAACGCCGCCTTCCAATAACGGCTCATTTGTTTGACGCACTGCACTGGAGTCGGACGGAAAGCGGCAGTAGATAATTGCGCCCCGGCACGGCTGAAGGCGGAGCGCCGGGCGGATCGCCAACCAGCGGAATGCGCTCTATAAATGGGGGGGAATCGGGCGTAAAATTGAAATATAGAGCCAGTGCAGCCGCCGGAGATTTCTGGGCAGTTGTGTGCCTGGCGGGTCAGGGAGGATTCGATGTGCCTCGCCGTGCCGGGAAAAGTGCTTGACTGTGATGAGAGCAGCGGTGTCCGTGAAGGCCGCGTGCAGTTTGCAGGGATTGTGCGCCGCGTGCGGCTGGATTTTGTGCCCGAGGCAGAGGTCGGCGATTACGTGATGGTGCACGTTGGTTTCGCGATCAGCCGCGTCGACGCCGAAGAAGCGGAGCGCACGCTTGCGTTGCTGTCCGAGATGGGAGCGCTGGCCGATGAGTTAGGGTCCCCGGAAGATGCAGCGGATGCGGCGGCAAAAGAGCCAGCACGCACGGATCGCTCCAAAGTGAACTAGAGAGATGAGCGGCGCGATTAGCAAGCTGCGGAGGAACGCGCCGAAGCCGGGGTCCCCGACCAGCCCGCTGTTGGCTGGTTGGGGTGGAAGCCGGGGTCCCCGACCAGCCCGCTGTTGGCTGGTTGGGGTGGAAAGCCGGGGTCCCCGGCCAGCCCGCTGTTGGCTGGTTGGGGTGGAAAGCCGGGGTCCCCGGCACGCGCCGTTGTTGCGCGTGTTGGGGCCAGAGAGACCTCGTGAAGTATATCGACGAGTATCGAGATCATCGCATCGCCCACGCGCTGGCTGCTGAAATCTCCAGCCGCGCCAGCCGTAAGTGGGTGTTGATGGAGATCTGCGGCGGGCAGACGCACACCATCATGCGCTACGGTCTCGACGAGTTGCTCGGCGACAATATCGAACTGGTGCACGGCCCTGGTTGCCCCGTCTGTGTCACTCCCCTGGAGACGATCGACAAGGCCATCGAACTCGCATCGCTTCCCGATGTCACGCTGGTTTCCTACGGCGACATGCTGCGGGTTCCGGGCTCGCGCTCGGACCTGTTCCAGGCCAAAGCCAAAGGCGGCGATGTGCGCGTTGCGTACACTCCGCTGGAGGCGCTGAAAATCGCGCGGGCGCATCCCGAGCGCCGCGTCGTGTTTCTCGCTATCGGCTTCGAGACCACGGCTCCGGCCAATGCCATGGCTGCATGGCAGGCCAGGCACGAAGGCTTGCGAAACTTTTCCATGCTCGTTTCGCAGGTGCTCGTTCCCCCGGCGATTCGCGCCTTGATGAGCTCGCCTGCGAATCGCGTTCAAGGTTTCATCGCCCCGGGGCACGTGTGTACGGTGATGGGATGCGAGGAATACGAGGCGCTGGCGCGCGACTTCCACGTGCCGTTCGTCGTCGCCGGTTTCGAGCCCGTGGACCTGCTTCAGGCGGTGCTGCTGCTGGTGAAGCAACTTGAGGCCGGAACGGCGCAGCTCGAGAATCAGTACGCGCGCTCGGTTCAGGCCCGTGGCAACCCCGCCGCCCGCAAGATCATGCAGGACGTTTTTGAGATCGCCGACCAGAAGTGGCGCGGACTCGGCACGATTCCCGCCAGCGGCCTGCGGCTACGCGAGGCGTACGCGGATTACGATGCGGTGAGGATTTTTGGGCTGGCCGACATCACGGTGGAAGAGCCCGCCGAGTGCATCAGCGCGCAGGTGCTGCAAGGATTGAAGAAACCGACAGACTGCTCAGCCTTTGGCTTGCGATGCATGCCGGAGAATCCGCTCGGCGCGCCTATGGTTTCCAGCGAGGGCGCGTGCGCCGCCTATTACCATTACCGGCGGCATACGGCGAACACTTAGCAGGCTGTGGCAGGGTAGACCACTAGTGTGGTGTCCGGAGGTTCGTGCAATAAATGTTTAGGGGTGTCATTCTGAGCGACCGAAGGCGAGCGAAGAATCTGCTTTTGTTTTCGATGTGCGAGAAAAGCAGATCCTTCGCTCCTTCACCCCAGCAACGGCAAAAACGACCGTCGCCGGGGACCCTGGCTGCGCTCAGGATGACACTCACAAAGTGTGTTTAGTTATGCGACGCATTCTGGGGCACCCTCCGCTACGCGCGAAAGCGGCCAGCGGGAAGCCCGGGGCGTGGAGCCGGGTAGACCAGTGGACGAGACGAAAACAATCGCCGGAATCATCTGTCCAACGCCGTTGCCCGTCAAGGATACGGTGGTGCTCGGCCATGGCAGCGGCGGAAAGTTGAGCGCCGAGCTGGTGCGCTCCATCTTCCTGCCGGCCTTTCAGAATCCGGCGTTGGCCAAGCTCAACGACCAGGCCGTGCTGAACGTGAACGGAACGCGGCTGGCATTCACCACCGATTCTTTCGTGGTCAAGCCGCTTTTTTTCCCGGGCGGAAACATCGGTTCGTTGGCCGTACACGGCACCATCAACGATCTCGCGATGTGTGGCGCGCGCCCGCTGTTCCTGAGCGTTGCCTTCATTCTGGAGGAAGGCTTTTTGCTCAACGAGCTGCGCCGGGTGGTTGATTCGCTTAGCCAGGCGGCTGCCGATGCGGATGTGCAAGTGGTGACGGGCGACACCAAGGTCGTCGAGAAGGGAAGCGGCGATCAGCTCTTCATCAACACCACCGGAATTGGGCTGGTGCCGGAAGGGCTCGAACTTTCCGCCGATCAGGCGCGGCCGGGCGACAAGATATTGCTCAGCGGATATATCGGCGACCACGGCATTGCCATTCTCGCGCAACGCGAGGGACTCGAGTTCGAGTCGCCAATCCAGAGCGACAGTGCGGCTCTGCACGGCTTGGTGGCGGAGATGATCGAGGCGAGTGCCGGGATTCCACGGGCTGCAGGTGAGGCGCGCCATCCGAGAGGTACGATTCGCTGCATGCGCGACCCCACGCGCGGCGGTCTGTCGAGCGCGCTCAACGAAATTGCGGAGCAGTCAAAGGTAGGCATCCAGATCGAAGAGTCCGCGATTCCAATCCGCGAAGAGGTACGCGGCGCTTGCGAGATGCTCGGGCTTGATCCGCTTTACGTAGCCAACGAGGGCAAACTGATCGCCATCGTCGAAGCCGGAGCGGCAGAGCCGATTTTGCAGGCCATGCGACGCCACCCTCTGGGCAGAGAATCGCGCCTGATAGGAACGGTCACGGAGCGTTCACCCGGAACGGTCATCATGCGGACTGCGCTGGGCACGAGCCGCATTGTCGATATGCTGGCGGGCGATCAGTTGCCGCGGATCTGTTGAGGGCCTGATGCACGAAATGGGAATCGCCCGGTAGGTCATCATGCACGAAATGGTAATAGCCTGCTCGATTCTGGACGCGGTGGCTAAGGAAGCGCAGCGCCATCCCGGAGCTCGCGCTACGAAGGTCGGCGTAAGGATTGGCGAGCTGGCGGCGATTGATCCCGAGGCGTTGCGCTTTTGCTTTGAGGTGATGGTGAAGGGCACGGAGCAGGACGGCTTGCAACTGGAAATCGATCGGGTGCCGCGCCAACACCAGTGCGCTGACTGCAAAGAAGAATTCGTGATCCGCGATTACGATTTTCGCTGTCCGCGCTGCGGTACGGTGAGCGTGGACTTCGCGTCCGGAGACGAATTGGAATTGACGTTTGTGGAGGTGTCGGAAGATGAATCGAGTTCCGCTGGAACGAAAAGTACTTAGCGAAAACGACAAGCTTGCCGCCGAGTTGCGGGCGCGCTTTCACGAACACGGAATTCTTTGTCTCAATATCATCAGCTCGCCCGGCTCAGGCAAGACCAGCTTGCTGGAGCGTACGCTGGAAAGTCTTCCTCGCGAAACGCGCGTGGCCGTGCTGACCGGCGACATTCAGACCGAGAATGACGCCAATCGCCTGAAGCGCGCCGGCTTTCCGGTGAAGCAGATTACGACCGGCGGCACCTGTCACCTCGACGCGCGCATGATCGACAAGCATCTCGCCGGGTGGCGGCTGGAAGATATCGACTTGCTGCTGATCGAGAATGTGGGCAACCTGGTCTGCCCGTCAAGTTACGACCTGGGCGAAGAGGCGAAGGTCGTGCTGCTGAGCGTGACCGAAGGCGAAGACAAGCCGCTCAAGTATCCGTCTATCTTTTTCAAGTCGGAGTTGATGGTGCTGAACAAGATGGACCTCCTGCCCTACGTTCCGTTCGATGTTGCGGCGGCCGAGGAGAATGCGCGCAAGGTGCATCCGGGCATGGAGATCGTGCGGGTTTCCTGTACCACTCGCGAGGGCATTGACGCCTGGCTCGCCTGGATCGAGCGGCGCCGGCAGTCGGCACGGGCCGCGGCAGCCGTTGCCGGCGAGACGCTGGTCGCCTCCCCTGGTGCGGAGCTGGGTTCCTGAGGCGCAATGATCATCCGCAAGCGGATCGATCTCGAAGGCATTGTTCAGGGAGTCGGATTCCGTCCCTACGTCTTCCGGCTGGCCACGGAGAGAAAGCTCGCTGGAGTCATCAGCAATACTTCTTCCGGCGTAACTGTTGAGGTCGAGGGCTCGGCCGAGGTGGTCGACGAGTTCGTCTCGCGTCTGCCGCAGGAGCCGCCGCCGCTGGCACGCATCATCCAGCTCGACGTCATGGTCATTCCGTGCCGTGGCGAATCGGACTTTCGAATTCTGCCGAGCCGCAGAGACGCGCATGTGCAGACGCTGATCTCGGCGGACGTGGCCACCTGCGCCGATTGCCTTGGCGAACTCTTCGACCCCGCGGACAGGCGACATGGCTACCCCTTCATCAATTGCACCAACTGCGGTCCGCGTTTCACGATCGTCCGCGACATCCCCTACGACCGGCCATATACCTCGATGGCGGAGTTCCAGATGTGCGCGGAGTGTCAAAGCGAGTATGACGATCCCCTGAACCGCCGCTTCCACGCGCAGCCCAACGCATGCTGGCGCTGCGGTCCGCAGTTGGAATTGCTGGACAATAGCGGAATCCGCATCGAATGCGCCGATCCGCTTGCCGCAACCGCCGAGCTCATCATCGCGGGACGAGTGGCCGCCGTCAAAGGCCTGGGCGGCTTTCATCTGGCGGCGGACGCGACCAATGCGGAAGCGGTGCGCCGATTGCGCGAGCGCAAGCACAGAGTGGAGAAACCTTTCGCGGTCATGGTTCCGGATCTGGCCACCGTTGAAGATTTCTGCGAGATCGACGCAGTATCGCGGCAGCTACTCACTTCGGTACAGCGGCCCATAGTGCTGCTGCCGTGGAAGCGGCCGAGCGCAATCGCCGGCGAGGTGGCGCCTGGCAACAACTATCTTGGTCTGTTTCTGCCATACACGCCGCTGCATCATCTTCTATTCGCCAAGACCGGAGCCCGCGCCCTGGTGATGACGAGCGCCAATCTCAGCGAAGAGCCGATCGTGATCGGCAATGGGGAAGCTGTTGAACGGCTGAAGCAACTGGCCGACTGCCTGCTGGTGCACAACCGCGAAATACTGTTGCGTTGCGACGATTCGGTGATGCGAGTTTACGGCGGACGCCCGCGCCAGCTTCGCCGCTCGCGCGGATTTGTGCCGGTCCCGGTGTTCCTTCACCGGGCAGTGCCTTCCATCCTGGCGGTTGGCGGCGAACTGAAGAACACGATTTGCGTCACCAAGGGCAAGCACGCATTCCTCAGCCAGCATATCGGCGACTTGGAGAACTTTGAATCGTACCGCTTCTTCGAGGAAGCGATTGCCCATCTGCGCAAGATTCTGCAGATCGAGCCGGCGATTGTGGCTTACGATCTGCACCCCGACTACTTTTGCACTCGCTGGGCTCTGCAACAGCAGGGAATGGAACTGGTCGGAGTTCAGCATCATCATGCGCACATCGCCAGTTGCATGGCGGAGCATCATCTGGAAGGCCGCGTCATAGGCTTTGCCCTGGACGGTACCGGATATGGCACCGATGGCCGCATTTGGGGCGGCGAAGTGATGGTTGCGGGCTATGAGGATTTTCGCCGGGCCGCACACTTCGACTATGTCAAGCTGCCGGGAGGCGCTGCCGCTATCCGCGAGCCTTGGCGAATGGCCGTCAGCTATCTGGCTCATCACTTCGGTCCGGAGTGCGCGGAGCTCGACATCCCTTTCGTGCGCGGCCTTGACCGGCGCAAGCTGAAACTGCTGCTGAACATGATGGAGCGCAACGTCAATTCGCCGCTCACGTCCAGTTGCGGACGGCTGTTCGATGCCGTGGCCGCTCTAGCCGGAGTCCGCCAGGTTGTGAATTACGAAGCGCAAGCGGCCATCGAGTTGGAGAATGTAATCGCCGAACCGGCCGGCGAGGAAGCTTATCAGTTGGAGCTGACGCCCAGCGGCGACGGTCCCCTGATTATTGATACCAAACCGTTGTTCGCCGAACTGCTCGATGATCTTCGCCGCCGGGCGCCGGTGCCGATGATCAGCGCAAAATTTCACCGGGGACTGGTAGAGGTGTTTGCCCGCATTGCTCAGCATATCCGCGAACGCGAGAGCCTGAATCGCGTCTGCCTGAGCGGAGGCACATTCCAGAATCGCTTCCTGGCTGAGCATTTGCAACAGCGGCTCGCTGGGCTTTCCTTCGAGGTGTTTGCGCACTCCGAGGTTCCCGCCGGCGACGGCGGACTGAGCCTGGGACAGGCCCTGGTGGCGGCGCATCGGGCACGGTAACGTAGTACGAGCTTCAGCGGCAGGTATATCGGACATATCAGACTGTCATGGCGAGCGAAGTCGAGCCACCTTTTGTTTCTGCTGCCAAAACAAAGGGTGGCTCCACTCCGCGCCCGCATAGCCTCTTGTTTATCGAGCGCAATGTCGGGAGGTTGGCTGCTCCGGCCACACGCGCTCGGCGCTCCGGTCGCCATGACATTCCCTTGGGATTTTCGGATACACCAATAAGGGAATTGCGCTGGCATAGTGGCGAGCTTCAGCGGCGCAACGTGGTGGAGAGGATTTCGGAATCAAGTTTGTCCGAGGTGGCGAACGACGCAATTGCCTCGGCGGCTTTGGCTGCGGCTTGCTGCACTTCCTGGCCGATTTCAGGTCCGTGGTGGAAGCTGCGCGCGGTGGCCGTGATCAACGTGGCCGGAGGCGCCTGTCCATAAATGGCCTGCGACAGTGCCAGCAGGCTGCCCGGCTCGAAATGATGCATTCCGGAAGATGACAGATCGCAATGCTCGACCGGCGTTGCGCGGAGAGTTCCGGGTTGGTCGCCAGCCACGGCATCGAGAAAAATTGCGTGGCTGCTGATAGAAAGCAAGGCAGCCAGTTCCGGATTCAATTGGTGAGAGACGATGACTTCAACCCCAGGAATCTGGCGCTTCTCGACATAACCTGCCGCGAGGGCGCCGAACCCGTCGTCGCCTCGCAACGGGTTGCCATAGCCGATTACGAGAATTCGCTGCACCGGGTTCCTTTTCCCCGCGAGGACCAGCCCACCCTAGTGTCGCGTCCCAGAAGTTTGCGCAACAACTATTGAAGTGTCATTCTGAGCGAGCGCAGCGAGCGAAGGATCTATGTATTTGATTCGTAATACATAGATCCTTCGCTTCCCCCACCCCAGCAACGGCAAAAGCGGCCGTCGCCGGGGACCCCGGCTCGCTCAGGATGACATCCTGAAACTTATACCGCGCTTACGGGACTGCACATTAGCTCGCCGGCGCAGGTTATCGGCTGCAGATCTCATCGAGCACAGCGCCGTCGGGACCGAAGAGCCGGATCTTCATGGCGATCTGTCCCGAAGCATGCGTCGAACAGCTAAAGCACGGGTCGTAGGCGCGCACCACGGCTGAAACGCGGTTGAGCATGCCTTCGTGCAGCTTTTTGCCGTCGATGAAGTGCTCGCTTACCTGCTGAATGCTCTTGCCGATGGCGAGGTTATTGTGCCCCGTCGCGACAATGAGATTGGCCCAGACGATTCCGCCGTCCTCGTTCACCTTGTAGTGATGGATGAGCACGCCGCGCGGAGCCTCCACCATGCCGACGCCGTCCAGCGAGTTGACCCCGGCAGTGGCGCGGACATGAGTGTTCAGGATTTGCGGATCGTCCAGCAACTGACTGATCCGCTCCAGGGCATAGAGCAGTTCGATCAGCCTGGCGTAGTGGAACAGGAACGAGCTGTGCGCCGGATTGCCGAAACGCTGGCGGAATTCCGTCAGTTCGACATCGGCCTTCGGCGTTCCACAGCGGTCGCAGGCGTTCAACCGCCCCAGCGGGCCGACGCGATAGATGCCTTGCGGATATCCGATCGGCTTGTAATAAGGCGCTTTCAGGTAGGACTCGCGCAGCGAAGCCTCGCCGATGTAATCGGCATATTCTTCCGCCGGGATTTCGTCCTTCACGATTGCGCCGTCGGCGTCGCGGAAGCGCAACGTGCCGTCGTAGAGCTGCAAGTTGCCCTTGCGGTCGACCATGCCGGCGTACATCGTCGGAGCGGAGCCGAAATAATCGATTTCTTCCTGGAAAGACCCGACCGCCGATTTGAAGAAGGCGATCGTGCGCTCGGCGCCGGCCATGATGCCGGGCATTTCGGACATGATCCGCTCGCGGAGTTGAGGCGACATCGGCGCATTGACTCCGCCGGGCACTACCCAGGACGGGTGAACACGTTCCAGCGCCAAGCCCTCGATGATTTGCAGGCCGAATTTCCGCAGTTCGATGCCCAGCCGCGCCAACTCGGGATGTTTCTCGATCACGCCAATTACGTTGCGCTTGGCGGGATCGGAATCCATGCCGAGCAGCAGATCGGGCGACGACAGGTAGAAGAAACTGAGCGCATGCGACTGCACGAATTGCGCGCAGTGCAATAGCTCCCGCAGCTTGACCGCCGTTGCTGGAATTCGCACCGCCAGAATGGCGTCGCAGGCTTTGGCGGATGCCAGCAGATGACTGACCGGGCAGATACCGCATATCCGAGAGGTGATGCCGGGCATTTCGTAGAAGGGGCGCCCCTCGGTAAACTTTTCGAATCCACGCGTCTGCGTGATGTGGAGCTGCGTACTGGAGACACGGCCCTCATCATTCAGATGGATCGAAATTTTCGCGTGTCCTTCGATCCGGCTCACCGGATCGATCGTGAGTCGCTTCATGGACGCTCCTTATCCAAACTTCACCTTGGGGTTCACCGCGGGCTTGCGGCCCTCCAGCAGATCGGTTACCACGCCGAGAATTGCCTTGGCGGGCGGAGGACAGCCCGGAACGTACATATCCACTTTTACGAATTCGTGCACCGGGCGGGCGTGCTTCAGCAGTGCCGGCACGCCGTCGCTGGGGATCACCTTGCCCTCGTCCGCGCCTTCGACGTAAACGCGCTGCAGAAGCTTGCTGACGGGAATGGAATTTCGCATCGACGGCACATTGCTGGTGACAGCACAGTCGCCCAGCGAGATCAGCACATTCGTGCGTTGCCGGATCAGCTGGATCTTATGCATGTCCTCCATCGAACTGACGGCGCCTTCGACGAGGGTGACGTCTACCCCGTCGGGGAATTCCTGCGCATCGACCAGAGGTCCGTACACGATATCCACTTTTCCGGCCAGCGAAATGACTCCCGCATCCATGTCCAGCAGCGACATGTGGCAGCCCGAGCAACCATCAAGCCAAACAGTAGCCAGTTTGACCTTCTTCATGCCAGCACTCCTTTGCGGCGCGCCAACTCGCTAATGTTGTCGTTCCGCTTGACCATTTCTTCCACCGCCGAGCCTTTTTCGGCGAGCGCGCCGGTAGGACACGCCTGCACGCACTTGCCGCAACTGGTGCAACTGGTTGACTGTCCCCACGGCTGGTTCAGGTCGCTGATGATGCGGGAGTTGATGCCGCGTGAGTTGACTTCCCACACGTGGGCTCCCTCCAGTTCGCTGCACACCCGCACGCAGCGCGTACACAGGATGCAACGATTGTGATCGAGCACGAAGCGCTTGTGGGAAAGGTCGACCGGCAGCTTCGGATAGTTGTACCAGTACCGCATGTTGGTGATGCCCAGCGTACTGGCCATACTCTGAAGCTCGCATCGGCCGTTGGAGACGCATACCGCGCACACGTGGTTGCGCTCGACGAACAGAAGCTCAAGCGCAATGCGGCGGTACTGCATCAGTTTTGGCGAGGTCGTCGTGACCGACATGCCGTCCTGCGCCGGGGTGGTGCAGGCCGGCAAAAGCCGGTCGGTGCCGGAAACTTCAACGATGCAGAGACGGCAGGCACCCACGACGCTCAGTCCTTCAAGGTAGCAGAGGGTCGGAATGTACTTGCCGGCCTCCTTGGCCGCCTCGAGGATCGTTTGCCCTTCGAGGGCGCTCACCAATTCACCATCGATTCGAATTGATAATTTCTTTGGCAAGACTTGGCTCCTTCCTCTAGCTCAGGCTCGCATGGGTTTTGACGTCGCAACGAAGGCACCGGCATGTTTCCTCCAGCGTTTCCTCCGGAGTGAAACCGATAACCACCTCGTCATTGGAGCGCATGCGAAGCTTGGGCGCGATCATGTGCGCCTCGTGACGGCGGCTTTCGCTGGGTTCCTCGGGCGCTTCTTGGGCGTAGGTGAAATCAGGGAAGATGCGCTCCCACCGGTTCTCTCCCATGAGCCTCTCGTCGATGTTGCGGGCGCCCTGCTTGCCGTAGCCCATCGCGTTCGACACATTGGAAGCTCCGGTGATCACGTCGCCGCCGGCGTAAAAGCCCGGACGGCTGGTTTCCAGCGTGAAGCGGTCGACGGCGATCGTGCCTTCCTGCTTCAGTTCCAGACCGGAAGCCTTGCAGAAGTCAAGATCGAAGGTTTCGCCCACGGCCAGCACGACGGTATCGCACGCGTATCGCTTAATCTCGCCGGTGAGCACCGGCTTTCTGCGACCCGATTTGTCGTATTCACCGAGACGGGTTTTCTCGATCTCGATGGCCTGAACGTTGCCGTCCTGGTCGCCGATGATGCGGTGCGGCGCGGCCAGGAACACGTACTTTGCTCCTTCGTCTCCCGCCGCTGTCGTCTCTTCTTCTATGGCCGGCATGTCCTTGCGTTCGCGACGGTAGAAGACGGTTACGTCCGCCCCGGTGCGCAGCGCTGAGCGAGCCGAGTCAATGGCGGCGTTGCCACCGCCGATGATGGCCACCTTGCGGCCAATCGGCGCCTTTCCACCGCGAGACATCTCGTCCAGCAACGGCAAAGCGTGGTGAACGCCCTTGAACTCGGTTCCGGGCAGGTACAGCCAGGATTCCTTCCAGGTCCCGATGGAGATGAACACCGCATCGAAGCGATCGGCGAGTTCGTTCAACGGCATATCGATCCCGACTCTGGTGTTGAACATGAACTTCACGCCCATGCGTTCGATCAGCTCGACTTCACGGCTCAGAACAGCCTTGGGCAGGCGGTATTCCGGAATCGCGAAACGCAACATGCCGCCGGCTTCCGCCTTTTCGTCAAAGACAGTGACTTCGTGCCCCATCAGGGCGAGGTAGAAGGCTGCTGTAAGGCCGGTCGGGCCCGCGCCCGCCACGGCGACTTTGCGGCCGGTTGGCTCCAGTTTGCGCGAGGCAATCTGCTTGACGATGCTGTCGAAGCGCTCTGAGGAAAAGATCGCATCCGCTATCTGGCGATGAATGTCGCGGATATTGACCGATTCGTCGAGAGTCTGGCGGCGGCATCGCTTGTCGCAGGGATGCTGGCAGACGCGCCCGGTCGAAGCCGGCAGCGGATTGTCCATGATCACCGCCGCGAATGCTTCCTCGATCCGGTTTTCCTTGTAGAGCTGGATGAATCGCGGAATGTTCATGCGCAACGGACAACTGTTTTCGCACGGCGATAACGCCAGCTCCTGGCACACACCCGCTTCGCAATGATGAGCCCGCAGGTGGTCCTCGAACTCCGCGCGGAAGTGCCGCATGGTGGTGAGCACCGGATTCGGCGCCGTCTGTCCGAGCCCGCACAGCGAGCATTCGCGGATCATCCGGCCGAGTTCATCCAGGGTCTCCAGGCGATTCTTCATGCCGGGAATGCCCTTGGTAATGCCAGTCAGAATGCGCAGGCACTTGTTCAGCCCGACCCTGCAAGGAATGCACTTGCCGCACGATTCCGAATGCGTGAACTCGATGAAGTAACGTGCGACATCGACCATGCAGTTGTCTTCGTCCAGCACAACCATGCCGCCGGAACCCATGATCGCTCCGAGCTGTTGCAGGCTCTCGTAATCGACCGGGGTATCGAACATCTCCTGCGGAATGCAGCCGCCCGACGGCCCGCCGGTCTGGACCGACTTGATCGCCCGGCCGGGAAGGCTGCCGCCTTCGCCAATGTCGTAGATGAACGTCTTCAGCGGAGTGCCCAACGGCATCTCCACCAGCCCGGTGCTGTGCACTTTGCCGACCAGCGAAAACACCTTGGTTCCGGAGCTCTTGGCGCTGCCGGTTTCGCTGAACCATCCCGCCCCCTTGCTTACGATGGGGGCGATGTTGTACCAGGTTTCGACGTTGTTGATGTTGGTGGGCTTGCCCCAGAGTCCCTTTTGCGCGGGGAACGGAGGACGGGGACGAGGCCTGCCGGCCTGACCTTCCAGCGAAGCGATCAGCGCGGTTTCTTCACCGCAGACGAACGCTCCGGCGCCCTCGACAACTGCGATGTCGAACTTGAAGCCGCGGCCGAGAATGTTGTCGCCGAGCAAACCGTATTCGCGAGCCTGCTCGATCGCCCGGTGCAAGCGGTGGACCGCCAGCGGATACTCGGCGCGAACGTAAACGATGCCTTTGCTGGCACCCATCGCATAGCCGCCGATGAGCATGCCCTCGAGCAGCGCATGCGGATCGCTTTCGATCTCGTTGCGGTTCATGTACGCGCCGGGATCGCCCTCGTCCGCGTTGCAGATGAGGTATTTCTGGTCGGCCTTTGCCTTAGCGAGGAAGTCCCACTTGTTGCCAGTGAGGAATCCGGCGCCGCCGCGGCCGCGAAGTTTCGAGGCCTTGATCTGTTCGATCACCATCTCGGGCCGGCCATCGATCAGCACGCTATAGAGTGCCTGATAACCGCCTACGCCTATGTATTCTTCGATGTCGTCAGGATTTATGAGTCCGCAATTGCGCAGGACAATCTTCTTCTGGCCCTTAAAGAATGCTACTTCGTTCCATAAAGGTACTTCTGGGTATCCGTGGCCGAACCTGATATTCGAGGTGACGTGGTCCCATTCCTCCAGCTTGCAATAAACGAGGTCGGGGGTAATGTTTCCGTTGGAAATATCATGAAGCAGGCGTGCCGCATCATCGACCTGAACTCGACGCAGGATCAGAAGCGGACCGCCAGGCAGGCGAATGTTAACCAGCGGCTCCTGAAAACAAGCGCCGAAGCAGCCTACACTCGCCAGATGCACGTCCATGCCGGTCCGCGAGATCAGATCGGCGAAAGCGTGGTAAACGCCTTCGGCGCCATTGCCGCGGCCGCACGTTCCCATGCCGATCGCTACGCGCGGGACCGATGGCAACAGCTTGGCAAGCCCCGCTTCCCGGACGGCGTTGAAGGCTCCGATATCTTGAATTGGAGGCATCACTTACTCTCCCGTTCCAGTGCTCTCACTTGCCGCTGCAGCGTGTGCTCATTCACATGGCCGCAGATGTTGTGGTTGATTTCGACCACGGGGGCCAGCGCGCATTGCCCGAAACATGCGACGGTGCGCACCGTGAACCTCTGGTCCGTGGTCGTGAGCGCCAACTTGTCGGCGTCATTGGAGTCGCCCGACTCATCTGCCTGCCCTACGCCAAGCTCAAGCCGCAGGCTATCCAGCAGGTCGCGCGAACCGCGCGTGTGACAGGCGGTGCCACGACAAATGCAGATGGTGTTGTCGCCCTGTGGTTGCAGGTTGAACAGCGCGTAGAAGGTGGCAACGCTGAATACTTGTGAAGGCGGAATCCCTGTCTTCGCCGCAACATATCGCAGCGTTTCCATGGGAAGGTATTTGCGAGGGTTATGATCCTGAACGGCCTCCAGGATGCCCAGCAGTGCTCCAGGATGATTGCTTTGGTTCGCGATTGCCTGATCGATGAACGCCCGTTCGCTCGCGTCCGGGTTTTCGCGAAGAGTAGTGTGCATGGCGCCCCCCTTTCTTGGAGATTCTGTCAGAATGGTGATCACCAATAATGTTCACTTTTGCTCGGAATTGGTAAAAATCGCCAGCGTTATGATTGCACGCAATAAGCCAGATACACGCTCATTCAGCTCAGGGTCATCCATCGACACGAAGACACCATTCCGTTATTGAGAGACAGTTCTATTAACCGATACCTACGTCGATAGCGCAGTGATGACGGGACTATCTCGCCGTGATGGCGGGGGTGTCGAACCGTGATGGAGCGACGGCTGAGAGGTGATGACTGGCACGCGGTTGGGTGAGATTGACTTTGAGTCCAGTTGCAAAACTCAACACTTGCGCTCTGAAAGCCAGTTCCGGCAAGCATTTCGCAGCGGCGCTTCAGTGGGGGATGAATGACCGATGGATCACTGTGACCATCAGATCATCGCAATCGAGATTGCGGCGCCAACCAGCACGACCCAGGCCACGTGAACTCCCTTGTGCAGAGCAATGGCCGCCGCAATCGCCAGCAACGATCGCTTCAGATCCCAATGAACCACATTGAAAAAAGTGAATGTTACGAAGAAGAGCAATCCGGCGAACGAACTGATCAGCCCCTTGGTCGCCTTGCGAAAAGCCTTGGAGGATTTGAGCCGGCTGAAATAGGGAGTCATCATAATCAGGAGAATGAAACTTGGCGTGTAAAAAGCCGTGATCGCTATCGCCGAGCCCGGCAGTCCGGCAATCAGGTAACCCAGAAATGCCGTGCTCGTGCTGATCGGTCCCGGAGTGACCTGGCTGAGCGCGATGGCGTCCATCATCGTTTTGCCATCGACCCAGTGCTGCACGGTGACGACCTCGTGCAGCATCATGGGAATGGACCCGGCGGCGCCGCCAAAGGCGAACAGGTTGATCTTCATCATGGTCGCCGCCAGCAGAAACAGTGTCCTGTCGATAAAATAAAGCGCGACGAGTCCGGAGAGCGCGAGTACGGTGAGCGCCAATGCTTGTTTCAGCATTCCGTGTTCGCCGCCGGCGGGCGCGGAAGAGGAGTTCCCGGCGGGGATCTCGCCGAACAGAACCATTCCCGCCAAAGCGGCGATCACGATGACCGCCATGGGGCCCAGGCCGTAAATCAACAGCAGTGCGGCCGCAATCGAAATGATCGCCCCTTTGTAGCTCCGCATGACATCTTTGCCCCACTTGAAGGCCGCGGTGCCCATGATCGCAACCACCACTACTTGCAGGCCTGACAAGAGAGAAACAATCTGCGGCAGCGTGTGCGATTTGGCATAAAGGATAGAGAGAAAGAGCATGACGCAGGAGCAAGGGAAGACGAAGGCGACATACGACAGCAGTGCGCCCAGAACCCCCCGCGTCTTGAGCCCCACGTAAGCGACCGCCATCATGACCGTCGCGCCCGGCAGCGCTTGGCACATGGCCGCGCCATCGTTGTACGTTTCGCTGTCCATCCAGCGTTTGCGCACCGCCAGGTCTTTGACATAGACCATCATGGCCAGGCCGCCAAAAGCGGTGGCGCCCAGACCCAGAAACGAAAAGAACAGCGCCGCAAGCGAAGGAGTGTTGCGGGAAGCTGCTGGTTCTGTTCTGGGTGCGATTGTCGCCGGCTCCGTCATTCTGGCACCTGAAAAGCTAAGGACATACCCTCCGCTGCTCCGGGTCTAAATCGCGGATTCTTCGGCGGCAGCCACTTTCACCGCGGACTCGATGGCAACTTTTCGCAGGTCCGGCAGAAAAGCGGTCAAAAGACCAATCAGCGGCAGGAACGAACAGACGTGGTAGACGAAGCCGATGCTGGTCAGATCGGCCAGCCTGCCCAGCACCGCGGCGCCGATGCCGCCCATGCCGAAGGCGAATCCGAAAAACAGTCCGGAGATCATGCCAACCCTGCTGGGAAGCAGCTCCTGCGCAAAAACTATGATGGCCGCAAATGCCGACGCCAGGATCAGGCCAATGCATACGCTGAGAATGCCGGTCCAGAAAAGATTTGCGTAGGGCAGCGCCAGCGTGAACGGGAAGACACCGAGTATCGAGAACCAGATGACATACTTGCGGCCGATGCGGTCGCCGATCGGGCCGCCGGCGAAGGTTCCCAACGCGACCGCTCCCAGGAAAACGAACAGATGAATCTGCGCGCTCTGTACCGGGAGATGAAACTTGCTCATCAGGTAAAAGATGTAATAGCTGGACAGGCTGGAAAGATAGAAAAACTTCGAGAAGAGCAGGCTCAGCAAGACCAGGATCGCGACCAACGTTTTTCTTGGCGGCAGCGGCGATCGAATGGGCTGCTGTTTCACCAGCGATGCCGCCTTGGCCGAGCGGTGCGATTGATACCAGCCGCCCACGTAGGTCAACACCATGATTGAAACCAGTACCGCGAGGGAAAACCACGCAATACTGTGCTGTCCTCTTGGCATAACGAGAAGGGCTGCCAGCAGAGGGCCAAGCGCGGACCCCGTGCTGCCTCCCACCTGGAAAAACGACTGCGCCAAGCCAAGCTTTCCGCCCGAGGCCATGCGGGCAACTCGCGACGACTCGGGATGAAAAATCGATGACCCGACACCGACCAGCCCGAAGGAAAACAGAATCATGTGCAAGCTATGCGCCCTGGAAAGCAACACCAGGCCAACCAGGCTAAATCCCATTCCAAGCGGCAGTGAAAAAGGCTGCGGGCGGCGATCGGTATAGAGCCCGACCAGCGGTTGCAGCAAAGAGGCGGTCAACTGGTAGGTGAGCGTGATCAGACCTATCTGCGAGTAGTCCAGGTGGTACAAATCCTTGAAAATCGGATAGCACGCGGACATCATCGATTGCGTCATGTCATTCAGAAAATGACAGAAGCAGATTGCTGCCAGCACCGCATACACCGTCTGATTGGCGCTTTTCTTCAGCACCCCCGCGCTAATTTCGCTCACACACAACTCCATCCGCTAGCAGGCTGCTGAAAAACCCGTATGAGTGTCATCCTGAGGTCGCGCCGGTTTTGCGCGACCGAAGGATCTGCTTTGCTGTCAACGCTCGCAAACAGCAGATCCTTCGCTACGCTCAGGATGAC
>JBEKBO010000069.1:0-24434 GCA_050015355.1 Candidatus Korobacteraceae bacterium
ACGTGGCTTCAGTCGAGGTTTACCACCTCCGCTGGGGCCGCATTGGTCGGCTAGAATCAACTGAGTTTCCAAAACCACCCTTGCCCCCGCCTGTTCGTTAGCTTATCGACGGATTAGGGTGCTGACCGGGCACGCCGGTTGCCGTTGTGCGTTACGGCTACAGCGTGCTGACTCCGCACTTTCCTCCCAGCCGCAGGCAACTCAGAGGCATGCTCAGCCCTCTGTAGTAGCCACGATCAAAAGGGGGCCTATGATGCATGGCGGAGCTGGTCCGGATCGAAGTTTCATTTCCATGCAAGATGCCGTGTTGTGTATTGACTGCGAGGTAGTCAGCACCAGCTCGAATGACAAATGCCCGGTTTGCAGTAGCCGCTCGCTATTCAGTCTTGCGCGGATGTTAGGGGGAACTCTGTCTGACCGAAAAACAGAATTCGGGAAAGAGCGAGGCGGCCCCGTGAAATACGACCTCGATATCACGCTCAAGGTAAAAGAGATGACGGCAAAAGACCTGAACGACGCAATCACTTCGATCAACCGGCTAACCATGCCGGGCCGCGGTTGCCTGTTGGAGTCTTTCCACATCAACGTGGATTCCTACGTCGACAGCGGCGAGGAAAGCAGGGCGAAAGCCGCGTAAGAGTCGGACGCTGGCATGTCAAACAAGCACGCGCGTTACAGGCGTCGACTTCAGAAACCGAGGTGGACGGCTTACAGAGCCGCAATTCGTCCTTTGAGTACCACTTAGTGGCTGGGATTCAGCCCACGTTGCCGATATTCCTCCGTTGACATTGACAGCCGTTGATGTACTCTCGCCAGAGTAGTCTCAGGAACGCCAGCGTTTCGTCAATCAGTGCTCAAGCACAATATCCCGGAGGATGAATGAAGCTCAGATCCGTTTTGTGCCTGCTGATCGTTGCAGGCTTGCTCTCGTTGACGCTCGCTGCCGACGACAAAAGCGCGAGCAAGCAGGCGCAGGGCGTGAAGCAAAACTCTCAAGCCGCAACCAAGGCAGCCAGTCCCGAAAAAGCCAAGGCCCAATCGGGCAAAGGATTCGATACGAAGGGCTCATACACGCCCGCCGTGAAGGCAGGTCCAGTGACGAAACAGGACCCGAAAGCCGTTGCCAAGCGTGAAAACGCGGCTCAGAAGGAACGCGACAAGGCGACCGCTAAGAAGGTCAAGTTGGACGATCCCAAGCGAGCCCCGCCGTCTCCCAAATAGACCCAAGATGGGTTAGGCCGTGCAATGTACCCCGGTTTGCGAACCGGGGTTTTTTGCTGGGGTTCCTCAAAATGCGCACCTCCGCCGGGGCCCGGCGCGCCCGGTTGCTCTGCATGAGAATATGCCTTTCGCCAAACTGCTCTAAACTACTCTGGGTTGAGTGGCGCCGCGAGGGTTGAGTAGCATGAAAAGCAGCAAGGTGAGCGGGCAGGATGAAAGCAAGCAAGTTGGGCTGAGCTGTCGCGAAAGGTTGAAGCGATCCGAACAGTCAAAGTGGGATGTGGGCCGGCGTTTACACGATCCGGTCGAAGTGCTGATTGCCGCGAACAAAGGTCGAATTCCCGAGCTGTTGCCCATCAAGATGGGAAGGATGGCGGCATCTCCTTTTGGATTCTTCCGAGGCGCGGTCCCGCTCATGGCCGCGGATCTGGCTACTCTCCCCGTGACGAAGATCGAAGCCCAAATCTGCGGCGACGCCCACGTCCGGAACATGGGCTGCTTTGCCACACCCGACGGCCGCCTGGTCTTTGACATCAACGATTTCGACGAGACGGTCTGGGGACCGTGGGAGTGGGACGTAAAGCGGCTGGCGACCAGCTTGATCCTCGCGGGAAGGGAAGCGGGAAATTCCGACCGGCTCTGTCAGCAATCCGTGCAGCTTCTGATGCGTTCCTATCGCGAAGCCATGCTCCGGTTCGCGAAATTGCCGTGGCTGGACATGGCTAGGATGCGCGTACACCGGTTGCTGGAGGGAGATCCGGTCCGGTCGGTCCTGCACAAAGCAGCGAGAGCAACACCGTTGCAAAATCTTGAAAAGCTGACCGCCCTGCGGCGCGACGGATCGCGCATTTTCAAAGAGGCAAAACCGTTTCTCACGCGCGTCGTGAACCCTCTGAGCACCACGATTTTGCGGGCCTTGGGAAGCTATCGCAAAACGCTGGCGCCCGAGCGGCAGCACGTTCTGAGCTTCTATCGGCCGGCGGATATCGCATTCAAGGTGGTGGGCACCGGCAGCGTTGCGACGCACGATTATGTCGTGCTGCACTTCGGCAATGGTTCTCGTGACCCGCTTTTCTTGCAGGTCAAGGAAGAACCTCCTTCCGCCTATGCGCCTTATCTTCGCAACGCCAATTCCGTCGGCAACCAGGGCCAGCGCGTCGTAGAGGGGCAACGCCGCATGCAAACACAATCCGATTTGTTGCTGGGCTGGACCCGGTTTGGCGGGCGCGACTATCTGGTAAGGCAGTTGAGCGACCACAAAGCATCGATTGACAACGAGGATCTCCACGGCAAAGGGATTCTGTTGTATGCGCACACCTCCGGGGAGATTCTTGCCAAAGGCCATGCGCGCTCCGGAGACCCATGCGTGCTGGCAGCCTACATCGGGTCAGGAACGAAGCTCGACAAGGCAATTGAGAAATTCGCCATCACTTATGCGGATCAGATGACGCTGGATTATGAGAGGTTCAGGGATTCGATACGCAACGGGCGCATCAAGGCTTCGCGCCATCCGTTCTGAAGTTATTGGCTGCCAGATTTTGCCGCGCCGCTTGCAGAGAGTCATCCCGCGTGACGGCGCAACTGGGACAGCCGGAATCCTCAGTTGCTGTTTCTGTAAGTGATGGAGGCATCGAGCCTGCATCCGTGAATTCGGTCTAATTCAACCGGCAGACCATCAATTGCGCATTTTCATAAGGACAAGCGAACCCCAAGTTTGAGGGCTTCTCGAGCACAACCCAGTTGACGCCGTAAGTTTGCTTCAAACGCTCGAAGTCCGTTCGTTGAAAGTTTTTCCAGCCGCTCTGTGCTCGCATCTGTTCCTGCCATGTTTCCGCCAAAGCCGGGAAGAGCGAAACCGCGGCTGAATCCTTGACATTATCGGCGAGCATCGAGCGCTCAGCGAGGGCACGAAATCCGTGCTGCTCTTCCGTCTCGAAATTCATGTGGTCTGGGTTCAGCGCGAAATAAGCATCGACCGGCGTGTTATCCCGAATCCACAGAAATGACTGCACCCAGGGATTGGGCGAGGACGCTCCGGGCAGTTCGAGATGCGGCGTGGCAGGGAACAGCTCCCGCTGCGCAAAGAACATGCCTGCGCAAATGGGAAGAAACAAAACCACCCATCGCCAAACATGCCGTTTTAGCAGAAAGTGTCCCAACAATCCGCCAGAGAAGACAAACAGCAGGACATAAGTCAGGTGCAGGTATCGCATGGGCTGGAGCAACGTAAACTGCTCAAACCGCGCCGGAACCGTGATGACGAGCCCGAGGAAGAAGAAGAGCAGCCCGAACAAGGTTAGCGCTTTGCACATCAAGTCGAGTTCGGTGAGCTGTTGCTTGCGCGCAATGCGGCGAAACCACCAAAAAATAACGAACGGAGCGACGATGCCTACCCACTCGTACCATTCCCAGCGCAGAAGAAAGAAGTAGGACCGGCTCTGGAGCGCTTCGTGGTATGCACTCGAAACCGGCGGAAACAGACCCAGCGGAAGCAACATGGCCACCGCGCTTTTATGCAGACGGGGTGTGCTCGAAATCCATCGCACCGCAATCAGGATCAGCGCAAAGGAAACGCCGAACACGCTCATCAGAGGATGAATTGCGGCCGTAAACAAAGCCCACAATCCAACTCGCAGATACCGCCGCTCGGTCGTGTCTGCCACGATCATTAGCACCGATGCGGTGGAGAGCGAACGTGTGTTCAAGTATTGATCCATGATGTACAGCCGCGTTCCCGCCACCGGAAGCGTCAGCAGCGAGGCAACCAGTGCAACTCCACCCCAGTTTGCCAACGGATCGGGAAAGACCATGCGGCCAATTCTCCAGCAACCCAGCAGCAGCGTGAAAACACTGGCCGCCTGCCACAACAGTAGAGCCCAATCGAATGGCAGATGGGTAATTCGAACCGATGCGGCGATAAGGTTGGGAAACAGTGTCATCCCCCCTTGCGACGCAAAAAATCCAGTGTTGTAGGGATAAAGTTCCGGGTTGAGCAGCTTCTTGATTCCGGGCAGATAAATTTCCGCGTCCTCAATGTATGGGTGGTATCCATGCACTGCCAGTGCAGCAGCCGTGATACCTAACAGCAGTCCTAACTGCCGTAGCGTTAGCCGGTTGGTCGCAATCTTCCTTATCATTGGCTGCAAAATCATTGGCTGCAAAGCTAGATCGTTTTATTCCGAACGGACGGTATGCTCTTGAGGTATCAACGACATTTCCCGCTACTTCGCTTGGCTGGCCAGTGAATCGCGTGAGTAGTAACTCGCGATGTCTGACTCTAGCGTGCGTCCTTCATCACTGAGAAACTGAAAGTGAGCGATGCCCCATTTTTGTAGAGCAAACTGCATGGTCGTTCGAAGCACACCCAGTCCGTAAACAACACTACGGAGGAGATTGATGGAGGAGGCCTCCTTGAAATATTTCGTTGGGCAGGAAACTTCTCCGACACGGAAGCCGAAATGAACGCACTGCGCCAGCACCTGGTTATCAAAAACGAAGTCGTCCGAGTTTTCAAGTAGGGGCAGCTTCAGCAATACGTCGCGGCTGAATGCGCGATATCCCGTATGGTACTCGGAAAGCTTTACGCCCAGGAACAGATTCTCAAATGCGGTCAAAAAGCGATTTGCCACGTATTTATAAAGAGGCATTCCGCCGCGGAGAGCCATGCCGCCTATGATTCGTGAGCCGAGAGCAACGTCGTATACGTCGTATGCGACCATGCTGGCCATTGCTGTAATCAGCCGCGGAGTGTACTGGTAGTCGGGATGGAGCATGATCACTACGTCGGCTCCGGTGGCCAAAGCTTCACGGTAACAGGTCTGCTGATTCCTGCCATATCCGTAATTACGGTTGTGAACGAAGCAGATAAGGCCTAGCTGGTTCGCTATCTCAACTGTCCGGTCAGAGCTGTGGTCGTCGACCAGAATCACATCATCCACCAGCTCTGGCACTTCCGAAATCGTAGTTTCCAGCGTCTTTTCGGCGTTGTATGTCGGCAAGACCACCGCGATGCGTTTACCACCTATCATTCTGCTTCTCCGAATTACTTCTCCGAGGGAGCTGTGCCACACAAACAACCACAATTATCCAGCATCGCCAACACTGGACATGCGTCAGCCTTGCTATAAATCTCGCTAGAACACCGATCTCACGGAGTAAACGACTTTATCTTAACCCGGCTTGTGCTCTCGTAGCAATTCGACTCCTATGAGCATTGTGTTTCCCAGACGATCACGGCCCATGCGGCGAGAATCGCGAGCAGGGGATCAAAAAATCCTCTTAGCCTGACGTATGTGAGTGCGGCTGGCAAGTGCGGCGTGCGGTATGTCCCCGAGTGCCTTCGCCACGCCATTTACAGGTGGACAGGTTTCGGGAGTTTTGACCGACAGTGCCTCGCAGTCTGTTGCGCCATCGCGGGCTTTCGCCGCAGACCGCCTGACGCAAGGTAGAGCAACCGTGCAGTCTTAGCGCGACGAATCAATGGGCGAAGTGTTTATCCACTTAGCCGCCGATGTTTGAACAGGCTTTACGCACATTTTACACGTGTCGCATTGCCAGCCCATGGCCTAGAATTGGACAATCTTTGAGAGCTCAATCAAATGACCGCGAAGGTGCTTCCGTTTTTGCCTTGAAACCCCAACTGGCCGATATGGCAGGCAGTCGGTCCGTGGTTTCTAGCCTTTCGGTTTGCAGTAGCGCAGTATTAGTGTGAGACAGTCTACCCGGCGCGTGCGCTTCTCCAGGCGGCAATGGGAGGACATCGAAGTCTGCAATCGATCGTTGCCGAGCAGAAATGTGGAGTGGCCGAGAATGTACTTGAGAAGAAATCTGGTTTTTGCGCTCGCCGTTTGCGCGGGGATGAGCGCGCCGAGGCTGGTAGGGCTTGCCGGCGCGAGCTGCCTGCAAAGCGAAAGCGCGCCGCAGACATCCGCGAGTTCGCAGGCGAGAACGATGGGAACCGTGAAAGCCGTGACGGGCGACAAGATCACGCTCGGCACCGACTCGGGAGCCGAGGTTACTGTGGTTGTGCCGGACTCCACGCGCATTGTTCGCGTTGCCCCCGGGCAGAAGGACCTGAAAGACGCAGCTCCAATCGGCTTGCAGGATGTGCATGCCGGCGATCGCATCCTTGTCCGCGGTATCGGTTCCGGCGGGGGAGTTGTTCAGGCCACGTCCATCGTCCTGATGAAACAGCTCGATATTGCGGCAAAGCAGGAGCAGGAGCGCGCGGATTGGCAGAAGCGTGGCGTGGGCGGATTAGTCAGGGCCGTTGATCCCGCCGCGGGAACGGTTACGATTTCGACGGGAACTCCGGGGACAAAAAAAGCTGTATTGATCAGAATTTCGAGCGTCACCATCGTTCGACGCTATGCGCCGGACTCGGTGAAGTTCGACGATGCAAAGCCCGGAAAGCTTGACGAGATAAGACCTGGGGACCAGCTTCGTGCGCGCGGGACATCGACGGCAAACGGAGATGAACTTGGCGCGGAGGAAGTCGTGTCGGGGTCGTTCCGGAATATCGCGGGAACGGTTTCTTCCGTCAACCCAGGCGACAACTCAATCAGAGTGACCGATCTGGCCACGAAGCAGCCCGTTGTCGTCAAGATGACCTCTGACTCGCAACTGCGGAAGCTGCCACCCATGATCGCGCAGCGTGTTGCGCAAAGGCTCAAGGCGCCGGCGGAGTCCGCCAATGCCGGCGGACAAACCTCGTCCGGTCCGCCGTCCGGCAACGGAGCTCCGGCCACGCCTCCACGAGGCGGCGGAGCCACGGACTTGCAGCAGATCCTGCAACGTGTTCCGACCGCCACTCTGACGGAGTTACAGAAAGGCGATGCCGTGATGATCGTGGCTACCGAGGGCAAAGAGCCGGGACAAGTCACGGCCATCAGCTTGTTGAGCGGTGTTGAACCAATCCTTTCAGCTTCTCCGAGTGAGAGCCAGGCTTCCACGCTGCTATCGCCATGGAACCTTGGAACGAGCGGTGGAGAAGCCGGGGTGCAATAGACGGAGATAACGAGGCTAGAGGTTCTTGGGAGAATGATGAAGCTTGGGCCAGTTGGAATTTGTATTCTTCTTTGGGTGGCGTTTTCGTCGCCACTGCTCACTGTCGGTCTGTTCGCGCAGACCGCATCCGGCACGTTGCGCGGTGTGGTCACTGACCCCTCGGGAGCGGTCATACCCCAGGCTGCGGTTTCGCTTACGACGCCGCAGGGACAATCGGTGTCCTCCACCACGAGCAACCGCGAGGGCTTTTACGAGCTGAAGGGGATTGCGCCCGGCAGCTACAACGTGAACGCGACGGCGAAAGGCTTCGCCGTGTTTGGGCGGGAGAGCGTCACGGTTGTTGCCGGGCAGGCGCAAAGGCTCGACATTGCGCTCGAAATCGAAGTGCAGCAGGAAAACGTAACGGTTGAGGACGAGGCGCCAAGTGTCCAGGTGGCGCCGGAGAACAATGCCAGCTCCATCATCATTAAAGGTAAAGACCTTGAGGCCCTCTCCGATGACCCGGACGAGCTGCAGGCGGAGCTGCAAGCACTGGCGGGACCATCGGCCGGGCCGAATGGAGGTCAGATTTACATCGACGGTTTTACCGGCGGGCAGCTTCCGCCGAAAGCGTCGATTCGCGAAATCCGCATCAACCAGAATCCGTTCTCGGCGCAATACGACAAACTCGGCTATGGCCGCATCGAGATCTTTACCAAGCCGGGTACGAACAAATTCCACGGCCAGTTTCTTTTCAACGACAATAATTCGATCTTCAACGCACTCAACCCTTTTGTTACCCAGGTGCCCTCCTATCAGACGGAGCTGTTCAACGGCAGCATCAGCGGCCCTTTAAGCAAGACAGCATCTTTCTTCTTCAATGCCGAGCGGCGGAACATCAACGACCCTTCGGTTGTGAATGTGCCTTTCGATCCGGTCACCGGCGGCCCGTTTACCCAGGCGTTCCCGAATTCGAGAACGAGAACAAACATCAGCCCGCGGATCGATTTACAGCTCGGCCAAAACAATACGCTGATGATTCGCTACCAGTTCACCCAGAACAACGAAACCAACGACGGAATCGGCCAGTTTGCCTTGCCTTCGCAGGCCTACAACGTCGCTAATACCGAACAAACATTGCAGATCAGCGATACGCAGGTCCTGAGCCCCAATGTAGTGAATGAAACGCGCTTTCAATACATCCGCGACCGGAACAACCAGACATCGCAGAACTTTCAACCGACCATATCCGTGCTGGGCGAGTTTACGAGCGGCGGCAATCCCCTGGGAATCGTTAGCGACAACGCGGACCACTACGAACTGCAGAATTACACGTCGATCGTTCATGGCAAGCATTTCATGAAATTCGGCGGGCGGCTGCGCATTACGAGAGATGCCAATTCCGCGACCAGCAATTTCAACGGGACGTACACCTTCTCATCGCTAAGCGCATACCAGAGCAACGCACCCAGCCAGTACTCCATCACTACCGGCCTGCCGCTTGCTCGAGTGGCGCTGATCGATGCAGGTCTTTACGGGGAAGATGAGTGGAGGCTTCGTCCCAACATGAGCCTGAGCTATGGGCTGCGTTTTGAAACGCAGAGTCACATCAGCGATCATGCCGACCTTGCTCCCAGGGTGAGTTTCTCCTGGGGAGTCGGGCGCGGCAAGAATCCTCCCAAGACGGTGCTGCGCGCAGGTTGGGGAATCTTCTACGACCGTTTTGCCTACGACCTGGCGCTCCAGGCAGAGCGGCTGAACGGAACCACGCAACAACAGGCGGTCGTCAGCTCGCCGAACTTTTTCTCTCCGAACGGTCCGGGGCCCGCTCCGAGCCAGCTTTCGGGTAGCTCTACATCTTCAACGATCTATCAGATTTCTCCCGATCTGCGGGCGCCCTACACCATGCAAACTGGGTTCAGCGTAGAGCGGCAGGTGGCGAAGGGCGCCACTGTCACGCTTACTTATCTCAACTCGCGTGGAGAGCACCAACTTTTTATCCGCGATATCAACGCGCCCAATGCCAGCGGCGTGCGGCCGCTCGCTGGTACTTACGGGAACGCGAATGTCTTCGCCTACGATTCGAGCGGAATCTTCAGGCAGAATCAGTTGATCGCGAATATGCGGGTAAGCGTCGGTTCCAGGCTTTCGCTGTTTGGTTTCTATTCGCTGAATTTCGCCAACAGCGATCTCGGGTCCGCAAGCTATTCGCCTACCTTATCGAGCGCTCCCGGGGGTGGATTCTCCTCGGGCGGAGCCGGCAGTTCTCCGGGCTTTTTGTCCGATTCCTTCGATCCCATGGCGGACTATGGCCGGGCGACTTTTGATGTACGTCACCGCGCCGTACTCGGCGGGAACATTGCGATGCCTTATGGCTTCCGGCTCAATCCCTTTATGTTGGTGACCTCCGGCAGGCCATTTGACATCACGCTGGGACAAGATCTGAACGGCGATTCCATATTCAACGACCGGCCGGCGTTTGCGGCCCCCGGCACTGGCGGCAAAGTAACTCCTTTTGGAACCTTTAATACAGGGGTTCCGCTTCCTGGCCAGACAATCGTTCCCATCAACTCCGGCACTGGAACTGCCTCGTTTACTTTGAATTTGCGACTCAGCAAGAACTTTGGCTTTGGTCCAAAGCTTGACCGCGCGTCAGCTGCGGATGTTTCAGGCGGACCGGGAGGACCGGGGGGGCGGGGCGGAGCAGGTGGTCCCGGGGGTGGAGGATTGGGGCCTCGCGGACTGAGCGGTGGCGGCGGCCCCAGAGGCGGTCCGTTCGGCGCTGCTCCAGCTACCCGCCGCTACAATCTGACCTTCACGGTTGCCGCGCGTAACGTGTTGAATCACCCTAACTTAGCGATGCCGGTCGGCAATCTGAACTCGCCGCTATTTGGGCAGTCTAATGCGCTGATGGGGCCGCCATTCTCTTCCGGTTCGGCCAATCGCCGCATCGATCTGCAGATGCTGTTCAACTTTTAGAGCGACTTTTTTGACCGATTTCGCACGTATTTTGCACTGCTTTTTTGCGAAGGCTATGTCCGATAATGCGCGGATTGGCGAGCTGACTGGCACATTAGTGGGTATTCCGCTCCGACTGTTTGATGCAGTCCATCAGCAGCACTTCTGATTCCACGCTGTTATGGGATTGCGAGTTCCTTCGCTTCGCTCAGGATTTCGGCAGGCGGCTCAGACGCCGCCTCAACGCCTCAACTTCGCTCCCTGCGGTCGCTCAGAATGACACCCCAGAGTTGTTAAATTACTTTTGGAACGCGGCGCTTGCGCCAGGCGAAGAAACTTCCCCACTCAAGCAAAGGAAGCTTGAGTGGGCCACCTGTGCGGCGCTTGCGCTGGGCGAAGAAACTTCCCCACTCAAGCAAAGGAAGCTTGAGTGGGCCACCCGGCCAGAGTTGTTAAATTACTTTTGGAACGCGGCGCTTGCGCTGGGCGAAGAAACTTCCCCACTCAAGCAAAGGAAGCTTGAGTGGGCCACCCGGCCCGGCCGTCGAAGGTCGGAGGACAAGGTACCGCGACACTGGTCCTAATTCCCACATCTGCCAAAAACGGGCAGATATGGGGCACCATCGCACAACTCCCACATCTGCCAAAAACGGGCAGATGTGGGGCACCTGCTACGTGATAGGAAAGAATTCTCCGTACCTCGGACGGCTACTTGAGAGGAAAGAAGACGGAGAAACATGTGCCGGTGCGTCCTGCTCTGGTGACGGTACGAAGCCGGAGCGTTCCATCATTCTTCTCGATTATGCCGGAGGTGATCCACAATCCCAGGCCGGTTCCCGCCTCGCCTTTGGTGGTGAAGAACGGCTCGAATATCTTCCCGCGAACCTCGGCGGGGATGCCGGGCCCATTGTCGGCGACGACGACGCGCAGCCCACGTTGCCCGGTGCGCCAATCTCTGGACGCGAAGGCGTGTAATCTTATTTTCCCGTTTCGTTCGACGGCTTCAACGGCATTGCCAAACAGATTGGCGAACACCTGCCGTATCTCACTGGGCAGGCCGAGGAGCTCCTGCTCGAACCGGACCTGCTTTTCGATCTGAATACCTGCCGCTTCGATCTTTCTTATGAAGAGCGCAACGACGCTGTCGAAGATTTCCGCTATGTTCACCGGCACCGGCTTGCTTGACTCGCGCTGGAAGGCCAGCATGTGCCGCGTCATCTGGGTGACGCGAGCGACCTCCTGCGAGGCCAGCGCGACGTGTTGCCGCGCTGCTTGCAGGTCGGGAGCAATATCCATCAGGTAAAGCAGGTTGCCGACCGTATCCAGCGGGTTATGGATTTCGTGCGCCAGGGTAGCGGCAAGGCGTCCCGTGACGGCCAGCCTCTCACTGTGGCGAACGGCCTTCTCGGCTTTTCGCTTCTCAACTACGTCGTGGAATACCAGGACGACGCCAGTGATTTCGCCGTCTTGGCTTCGAATCGGCGCACCGCTGTCTTCGATCGGGACTTCCGTTCCGTCGCGGCTGATAAGAGCCGTGTGATTGGCCAGCCCCACCACCTGCCCCATCCGAACTACCTTGGCCACCGGACTCTCCGGCTTCTCCCGGGTCATTTCGTTGACGATGTTGAAGACTTCTTCCAGATCACGCCCTTGGGCTTCGGAGAGGGGCCAACCGGTCAGTTTCTCCGCCACTGCGTTCATGAAGATGACCTTGCCCCGCGCACAAGTCGAGATCACGGCGTCGCCGATGCTGCGCAGAGTGGTTGCCCAACGCTCTTCGCTGGCGCGGAGAGCTTCTTCGGCCTGGGCGTTGGCGGCACGCATGCGCAGCGTTCCAATGCCATACGTCAGGTCGGCGGACAGTTCAGTCAGCAGATGGACTTCACCTTCCGAGAACGCATCCGGCTCCCGGGAATAGATGGTGATTGCCCCAAAGGACTTATCGTCCTCTTTGAGAGGAACCACCAGCGAGGAAGCATAGCCGCGCTTGACGGCCGCTTCGCGCCACGGCAGAAATGCGGGGTCCGTCAGCATGTTGCGGCATATAGACGGTTGTCCAGTGCGGATGGCGGTGCCGGTGGGACCGCGCCCACGTTCGCTGTCGGCCCAGGTGTCCGCATCGTCTCCAGATATCCCTCTTCAAAACCGGCGGAGGCGATGGGCCGGACAGTCTTGTTTTCGTCATTCCCGGCAAAGCCAATCCACACCATCGCATAACCGCAATCTTCGTTGATGATGCGACACACCTGTTGGAGGAATGCCGGTTCATCGGTGGCATGCATCAGCGCCTGGTTGCTGTTACTCAGGGCCGTAAGCGTGCGATTGAGCTTCCGGAGCTGTTCTTCCGCCCGCTTGCGCTCGCTGATGTCATTAAAAATGATTGCGACCTGCCGCTTTTCCGGCTCGCCGACGCGATAGGCATGCACGTCATACCAGCGATTCAAGGCTCTGGCTTCGTTCTCAAAATGCGCCGGTTCACCGGTCAATGCAATTTTCCCGTAAATCTCAAACCAATGGGCCTCATGAGCCGGGGCAAGCTCACGCATTAGTTTCCCCTCCGCCTCATGCAGCCCGGTTTGCTTTTCAAAAGACGCGTTGACCTCCAGGAAACGGTAATCGGCAGGCCTGCCCTGCGCGTCAAAAATCATCTCAATGATGCAAAACCCTTCGTCCATGTTGGTGAACAGGGTGCGGTATTGCTGCTGGCTCTCCGCCAGCGCCGCTTTGCTTCTCTGCAAAGCCAGCTCTTTTTCCGCGGCTGCAGCCCGTTCCCGGCTCCGGCCGTAGCGCTCGGCCACGACGCTCATGAACACGCCCATGAGGCAGAACAGAGCCAGACCGACCGCGTCGGCAGGCTTCTCGATGGCGAATTGTCCTACCGGGGGGAGAACCCAATAACTAACAACCAGCGCGCTCAATGCGGTGGCTACCAACCCCGCCCACTGGCCAGCCAGCAGCGCCACAAGCATTACTGCCGGGTAGAAGGTGAGATAGGTCGGCAATTCGGCATGAAGGGCACTGACCATGGCCAGGCGCCAAACGAGTGCCAGTGCCACCGCGACGACAGCGATTGTGTAGCGAGCAAACGGTCGATTCAGCACGCTTGTCCTCTCGGGGCGCAGAAACGCTCGGGACGTGGCTTTTCCGGCAAGAGCGGTTCCGCAACAGGATGAACGAAAGGCCGCTGGTTAACAAGAGAGAAGTTGCTGCAATGCGTTGAAAAGCGCGGCAGGATGCTCGCCCTTCACGGCGAAGCCATCTACCCATTGCAGCACTTCCTCGGGAAACTTTACGTAGGCTGAGAAAAGCAGGATTTTTACGTTGGGGTTCAGGCGCTTGAGCGCGATCGCGACCTCGTCGCCATTCATTTCCGGCATCGCGTAGTCGAGGACGACGGCGGAAACCGGATGAGACACGAATAATTCCAAACCTTCGCGCCCGCTGGTGGCGGTCAGCACCTTATAGCCTCGAGTCTCGAGCAGCATCTTGCGGACCCGAAGGCCGATGGGCTCGTCGTCGATGCATAAAATCATGCCGTCCATCGTAGAGTATCCGGTCGGCTGGCTGTCGGTGAGCATTGCACTCAGCCTACGTGGCTAATCGCACAAACTGATGTGATGTGTATCACAAATCGCGCGTAATGCCTCGGAAACAAGGAAATTAGGCAACACTATTTTATCTCACCCCGCCCCGGGGAAGGACTTCCAACGGCCGTCCGATTGAGCTAGCATAGCAACAGAGTCTCTCAAGAAAAAACGCTGATGTGTGCGCGGCAAAGGAGGGCAAAATGGCCTCTTACGCAACGCTTCCACCCAATGACACAGTCGGCATAGCGGCTCGGTTGTTCGAACAAATCACCGCAAAACTATCCTGCAAGAATTTCCGTGTGCGATTCTGGGACGGCAGCTCCTGGGGAGCGGCGGCGCGCCCCAGTTTCACGCTCGTCCTCAAGAACCCGTGGTCGCTACGCCAGTTGTTTCTCTCGCCAAGCGAGTTGTCGGTCGGCGAGTCGTTTATTCACGATGATTTCGACGTTGAAGGCGATCTCGAAGCCGCATTTGAATTCGCGGACCGCCTGTTTGCCGAAGAGCTGCCGCTGGCGGCGAAGCTGCGGCTTCGCGCCATGGCGGTGGTGCCAAGACGATTCATTAAGGGACGCGGGGCAGCGGAACAGAAGGGCAGGCCGCATTCGGCGGAACGCGACCGGGCGGCTGTCCGTTACCACTACGACGTTTCCAATGACTTTTTTAGACTCTTTCTCGACCAGCGCATGATCTATTCCTGCGCCTATTTCAGATCGCCGGACGACGATCTCGATACCGCGCAGCAGCAGAAGCTGGACTATCTCTGCCGCAAGCTGCGACTGAAAGCGGGCGAGCGATTGCTGGAACTGGGATGCGGCTGGGGAGGGCTGCTGATCCACGCCGCGCGCGAGTATGGCGTCGATGCCTACGGCATCACGCTGAGCGTTGCCCAGGCCGAACTGGCACGCGAGCGCATTCGCCAAGCGGGACTGGCTTCGCGCTGCAAGGTGGAGGTTTGCGATTACCGGGCAATCGAAGCGGAACAGCAGTACGACAAACTGGTCAGCGTCGGAATGTTCGAGCACGTCGGCGAAGCGCTGTTGCCGGAATACTTCAGCAAGGCTTGGCGCTTGCTTCGTCCGGGAGGCGTGTTCCTGAATCATGGGATCGCGCTGTCCGCCACTTGGCAACGCAACGGAGGAGCATCGTTCGTTGAGAAATATGTTTTCCCGGATGGCGAACTGGTTCCGCTCAACACGACGGTTCGCGCCGCCGAGAGCTGCGGTTTTGAAGTGCAGGATGTGGAAAACCTCCGCAAACATTACGAAATCACGCTGCGGCACTGGTCGGACAGATTGCATGCGAACGCCGAAGAGGCGCGCCGCCTCACCGACGATGCCACATACCGGACATGGCGCATCTATATGGCCGGGTCGGCGCACGGCTTCCGCGTGGGCCGGATGAATCTGTGCCAGTTGCTGCTGAACAAGTCGGAGCATGGACGCAGCGAGCTGCCGCTTACCCGCGAAGATTGGTACGCGTAAAGAGGATTGGCGGAGCTTGTTTCATAAATCGGTGTCAGAGGAAAACGAATCCCCTCAGGGGCTAAAGCCCCTATCCTTGCTGGCTATTGACGGACGGGCTGAAGCCCGTCCCCTTCAACGCGGCTGAAGCGCGCCCCTTTAAAACTATTTGCGAAACAGGCTCTATTCATAGAAGGAGATTGGGTCATAGAAGGAGATCAGGCGGGCGGACAGCGGGACGGCGGGCGGAGCAGCGCACCGGGACGGTTGCTGATCTCGGCGGCTGATCACAAGCCAGGATTTGCTATTGTGTAGGCGGAGCAGATGTCCTCGGAATGCACCGTCCCTCGGCAAATCGATGGCTGGTTGCCATCGCCGTCATGTCCAGCGCTGTGATGGAAGTGCTGGATACGTCGGTAGTGAATGTGAGTTTGCCGCACATTGCCGGCAACCTGTCCTCGACGGTCGACGAGGCGACCTGGGTCCTGACCTCCTACATCGTCGCCAACGCGGTGATCCTGCCGATCACGGGATGGCTGGCGAATTATTTTGGGCGTAAAAAGCTGCTGTTGACGGTGGTCACCGGATTTACGGTTTCCAGCCTACTCTGCGGACTCGCGCCCAATCTGCCGCTGCTGGTTTTGTTTCGTGTACTGCAGGGCACCACCGGCGGCGGTTTGCAGCCCATATCGCAAGCTGTTCTGCTGGAGGAGTTCCCCGGGCCGGAGCGCGGCAAGGCGATGGCTTTCTGGGGCATGGGCATTGTGACCGCTCCCATCCTGGGGCCAACTCTCGGCGGCTGGATTACCGATGCCTATTCCTGGCGTTGGGTCTTTTACATCAACCTGCCGGTCGGACTCTTCAGCCTGCTCATGATTTCGCTGTTCGTTGTCGACCCGCCCTACATAAAGCGCGGCAAGTTGCGTCTGGATGCGCTTGGCTTGGCGATGCTTGCCATCGGAATGGGTGCGCTGCAAATCATGCTGGACAAGGGCCAGGAGGAAGACTGGTTCGGTTCGCGGTTTATCGTGACACTGGCCGTGTTGGCGGTGGTGGGCCTGGTGGCGTTTGTGATCAGGGAATTGCTGGTGCCGCAGCCGCTGGTGCGTTTTCGCCTGTTGCGTTACCGAACGTTTACGGTGGGCATTTTCCTGGCCTGGATGCTCGGCTTCGTGCTCTATGGAAACCTCGTCCTGCTGCCGCTTTTCATGCAGACGCTGCTTGGCTGGACGGCGCAAACGGCCGGCCTGTGGACCAGCCCGCGGGGGATTGGCACCGCTCTTCTGATGCCGTTGGTGGGTTACCTGCTGGGCAAGAGATGGGATGCGCGCTGGATGCTGGTGCTGGGATTCGCAATGACCGGCGTCGCCTGTTTCGGCTACTCGACCATGAGCCTGGATTCCGGCACCTGGGATATTTTTTGGTATCAGATGCTCCAGGGCACTGGGATGGCCTTTGTATTTGTTCCGTTGACGACCATCACCATGGAAATGATCCCGCGCGAAGAGATCGGATACGCCACCAGTCTGTACAGCGTGATGCGCAACATCGGATCGAGCGTGGGGATCTCCTTCGTGACGACCTGGCTGGCGCGGCGGGCGCAGGTTCACCAGTCGATGCTGGTGGCGCACGTTACCCCCTACGATCAACAGTTCCGCATGCTGATGGGAGATGCCCGCGGGTTGATGATGCAGGGGGGCTCGGATGCGAGCACGGCAAGCATGCAGAGCATGTCGGCGATTTATAATCTGGTGCAGCGGCAGGCTTCATTGCTCAGCTTTGCGGAAACATTCCAGGTCATGGGTGTTCTCTTTATGCTTTGCATACTGGCTGTTTTGATCATGAAAAAGCCGGCGCACAAGCGGTCTGTGGGCTAATTCGGAGTTACCGGATAAAACTGTGTCCCCTAATACACCTAGTTCATCTTCGATCCGGCTGTCGCCCCCATTATATTTGGCGGTGGAACTTGTCCCTGCTTCAACATCCCAAGCGTCATCATCAGTTGAAATGTGTCCCGAGCGGGTCCGCGAAAACTCCAATTGCAATTTTCAAAGGAAGTATTTATCCACTCAAAAGCTCCGCCGGAATAAAAAAGACGGCAGTTTTTGAGCTTGCAGTTGATGAAGACATGTTCCTCGACAACGAGGGCGACGTCCGTTAGCGTAGCGCCTTCGTGAACTGTGATTGGCATGGGACCCCCTTAAGGTTCAGACCATTTAGCCACGAATTCGGCTCTAATTTTACGCATCATCTCGAAAGCCTCACGGCCTTTCGGAGTATCGAATGGCGGTTGTGGACCTGCGGGAAGTTCCGGGGGCATCGCGCTAATGGGTATTTTGACTTTACCGTTTTCCGTTTCGTAACCAGTTAGGTGGAGTTGCATCCAGTAGATGAGAAGCTTGACCTCGGACCACGGGATATTCATTGAGGAAAACTGCTCAATGGTTGGCTTTAAAGGGTCACGATGATCATATAGCCCAAAAATTAGCTTCATATCGAACGCGTTAGATTCAACTACGATGCTGTTGGCATATCCTGAAGAAAAAGTTTCCTCATCGCGCTTAAACTCCACCTTCTTGACAGAGGTAGAGATGGCGGGGATAGGAGCCTTATCTTGTGCGTCTTCCATAAATCCTCTCAGGCAGCGGCCGTCAGTTCGCCTTGACGGACCATATTTGCGGTGGGTAGACCGACGGCCCCTTGATCTTGACTCGCTTCGTGAACTAACTCACTTGCCGCAGCAGGGTGGCTCTCTTCTAACATGGATGACAAAAAATTCATGGCTGTCGATACAGGGGATGCGGCAGGCTCGATTGAGGCTTCCGCAAACATTGTGTCACCCAGATGCTCGGAAAATACTTCTCCGGCGTAAACCGCAGTTATTTTAGGATACACAAAATTAGAAACTGCTACGGATTGCGTGAAAATTCCTGCTTTTTCATCTGCTTCAGGCAACAGCGCAGTATCTTCTAAATAACTCGGGACAGTGAACGATGCACGATCAAGATTGACCGCATAGTCGAGAACGCGGGAAAACGGAACAAAATCAACATGAAATCCCACGTCGCATGCAGACGCGATTTTCAGCAGCGTCGAAATTGTGAGTTTTCCATAACTGGGGTCCTCCAATTTGGAAACCCATGCTTGTGCCATCCCTGCTTTTTCGCCTAGTTCTTTCTGTGTAAGATCGCGATCTTCCCGTAATGCTCGAATCTTGAGAGGAAGCCGCGAATAGATTTGTTCCGCAACGAAAGCATCGCGGTATTCTTTGTCCTCTAATTTCTTAAGAAGCTGCTCACGTAAACTCATGCTCACAGGTAGGCCACCCTTCCTCTATAACCCTCTTCCGCCGATGTACGGCAGATGCACCATCTCCAGCGGGTATTTTCCCATCTTTTTCGATGGTGCCGATTAACAGAGTGAATACTCTGCGCCCGGGACCATAGCACCCCAGGGGCCGATATTCAACGCCTCCGCTCCCGGCGCGTATTTCCCATATATCTTTGTACCCACAATCACTTATGTATTGAGGGGGAATCACGGGGAACGCTTGCAAGGTAATAATCATCGTGTCTATTCGGGCTTGAGCCCTTTTTGGTAGACCTGATGTCCATGCAAGAATTTCGTTAACTAGAATCCGTTTTGTTCCATCCGTGCTTGGTCGCTGGTAGTCTCGAAATGTCCACTCGCTCATAAATATTATAACAAAAATCTTATTTATCAAGTAAAATCCACTTGACATCCGCATAAGTATTTTCTTATACTGGGTATGTCTATGAAAAATAAAGGCCAGCGCGACAACCGTGATCCGATTGAAACGCTGGCCTTTGACTCTCTTGTGGGGCTGGCTTGGGGCTGCCTATGGACCCTAGACCCGGACGGCAGGGGATTCGATTTTCCCCAGCTCCACTATTCAACAGCGCCCCGTCCGTAGCTGGTAACTGCGGAACGAAGCGTGTCCTCGGGTTGAGCCAAGGACAGGGTTTGCACCCGGCGTCATTTTGGCTCCGTTGTCTCGAAGAAAGCAAGGCCAAAATGACCTGCCTTAGGACGCTACTCACAAAGCGGTCTGTCGATGGGGCTGCCGAACCCTCGTGAGACAATGAATTTTAAGTTCCAACAAGTTTAGAGCGTACTCATGATTCAGTTGTCCGGGGCCGGCAAACGCTTTGGCCCGAAACTCCTGTTCGAAAACCTCGATTGGCTGATTACTCCGCAGGATCGCGTGGGCCTGGTCGGCGCGAACGGCAGCGGCAAGTCGACGCTGCTGAAGGTGCTCGCCGGGCCGGAGTCGCTTGACTACGGTTCGATTACGCGCGCCCGGGGCATTACCGCCGGGTATCTTCCTCAGGATGGATTGCAACTGGCTGGACGATCGGTTTTCGACGAGTGTCTTTCCGTCTTTGACGATCTTCACCAGATGCACCGCGAGATGGAGGAGCTGGCGCAGCGCATGGGCGAACTCGACCTGGCCGACGCCGAGTACGCGCAGATCGGCGATCGTTTCCAGAGCCTGGAGGGCACCATCCGCACGCGCGAGGGGTACGCAATCGAGGCTCAAGTGGGAACGGTGCTGGCCGGGCTGGGTTTCCGCAAAGAGGACTGGCCGCGAAGGACGGAAGAGTTTTCCGGCGGCTGGCAGATGCGCATTGCGCTGGCGAAATTGCTCCTGGAAAAACCGAACCTGCTGCTGCTGGACGAGCCGACGAACCATCTGGACCTGGAAACGCGCAACTGGCTGGAAGATTATCTGCGCAATTATCCGTACGCCTACGTGGTGATCTCGCATGACCGCTATTTCCTGGACGTCACGGTCGAAAAGACGCTTGAGATCTGGAATCGCGGCGTTCACTTCTATAGCGGCAACTACGAGAAGTATCTGCGGGAGAAGCAGCAACGCAAGGATTCGCTGGACGCCGCCTACCGCAACCAACGCGAGCGCATTGAGCAACTCGAAGCTTTCATCAGCCGCTTCCGCTATCAGGCGACCAAAGCCAAGCAGGTGCAGAGCCGCATCAAGGAACTTGAGCGCATGGAGCGCATCGAGGTTCCGCAGGAAGAAAGGACGATTCACTTTACGTTCCCGCAGCCCAAGCCAAGCGGGCGCGTGGTGGCCGAGTTCAAAGACGTGGCGAAGCGCTACGGCGAGAAAGAAGTCTTCGCCGATGTGTCTTTCATCATCGAGCGCGGCGACCGCATAGCGCTGGTCGGCGTGAACGGGGCGGGGAAGTCGACGCTGATCAAGCTGCTGGCCGACATGGAACGGCTTAGCGGCGGCCAATATCACGTCGGGCACAACGTTGAGATCGACTACTTCGCGCAGGATCAGTACAAGGAACTGAATCCGGAGGCGCGCATGATCGACGATCTCGGCCGCGTCGCGCCGCAGAAAACGCAACCCGAGCTGCGCACCCTGCTGGGGAGCTTCCTGTTTCCCGCCGACGAGGTGTTCAAGCGCATCGGAGTGCTTTCCGGGGGCGAGCGAAACCGCTACGCGCTGGCGCGCATGCTGCTGCAACCCTCGAATTTTCTGCTGCTCGACGAGCCGACCAACCACCTTGACCTGCGCGCCAAGGACGTGCTGCTGGAGGCACTGGAGAAATTTACGGGCACGGTGGTCTTCGTCTCGCACGACCGCTACTTCATCGACAAGCTGGCGACGCGCGTCTTTGAAGTGGCCGATGGCGCCGTGAATGTTTTTCCCGGCAACTACGAAGACTACCTCTGGCGCAAGCAGCAGCAGGCGAATGCGGCAGCGGCCACCGGCGACGGGCCGGCGAAGAACGCTTCGGCGGAGGCAAACGGCTGGCAGGCCGAGCCCGACTCCAAGCCGGAAGCCAGGAGACGCGTGAACCCGATCAAGTTGCGCCAGATGACGGAGCGCTGTCAGGAGCTGGAAGAAGCGATCGCGCGCGTCGAGGCCGAAATCGCCGATGCCGAGCAGGCATTGACCGTGTTCGTGAGCGCGGAAGAGACTCAGCGCATTGTCGAATTACTGGCCGGCAAGCGCGGCGAACTGGAGGCGCTGGTGACGGAGTGGTCTGAGATCTCCCACTTCCTTGAAGGCAACGCCGCAAAATGCTAGAGCTTGTTTCATAAATCGATGCCAGAGGAAACAGCGAATCTCCTCAGGGGCTAAAGCCCCTATCCTTGCTGGCTATTGACGGACGGGCTGAAGCCCGTCCCCTTCAACGCGGCTTTAGCTGAAGCCGCGCCCCTTCAAAGAACTATTTGTGAAACATGCTCGGTTAGTCATAAGAAACTACCCCACGTTAGCCCAGTCACCCCAACGAGCCGAGCCTCGTTGGGGACCCCGACACGGGCGAACGTGGGGCACCGTCGGGCACAGGATTTGTTCTGCTGCGCTCAGAACTACCGTACATTCGCCAACTGCGGGCGAATGTGGGCCACCGTCCATCCTTGTGCTATTCTGTTTTTCTTTACTTCCTGACTGCGGTGCTCGACAGCCTCGGTTGGCCTCCCGCGGACCCACTTGCCGTGGCCAGTGTTGTGTGCAGGCCGATTTAATTCTCGGGGATCGCGATTATTCTTATGAAGACGAATCAAGTTGCATGCTGGATTTTATCTGCGATGCTTCTCGGGTATGCGGCGGGCTCGGCATCGGCTCAAGAGCGGACGAAGGATCCCTTGGCGGAACCTCCGCGGAACTCTGTTCAGGGAGCTGAGCAGAACTCCGGTGTCCAGGAGCACACGCAGAACCCGTTGTCGGATTCGGGAACCAAAGCCGGCCCGGAGAAGCCAACCGATGCGCGGACCAAGAATCCGTTGTCCGCAGAAACGCAAGCGACTCCAGAGAAACATGAGGCGCAGCTCGAGCGCGGCTTGCCGAAGAACTTCCTGAAAGATCAAATTGCCATTTGGACAAGTCCGGCCTACGTCAGGACCGCGGATTCGTTGTGGCTGGTTCCGTTTCTCGGCGTAACGGCCGGGTTCATCGCGACCGATCGGGCGGCCGTGAGCGATATGCCGAGCGCGCCGAGTACGGTGAATCGCTTCAAGAATGTCTCCGATTACGGACTGTACGGCACGGCGGCTCTTTCCGGCGCGATGTATCTTTCGGGAGTGATGTGGAACAATCCGCATCAGCGTGAAACCGGTTGGCTGGTCGGCGAGGCCGTGCTCGACGGGTTCGTGGTAGATACCGCCATACAGCAGATTACGCGGCGGCAAAGGCCGTTCTCTTCCAGCCACCCGGGACAATGGTTCCAGTCATCCGGCGACGCTTTCCCGTCCACCCATGCGATGGCGACTTTTGCGGCAGCGGCAGTCATCACCCGCGAATACCCCGGCTTACTGACCGATTTGCTGGCCTACGGCACGGCAGGGACAGTGGCTTCGATGCGCGTTCTGGGCCAGCAGCATTCGCCGTCGGACGTTGTTGTGGGCAGCATGATCGGGTACCTGATCGGCAGGCATGTGTACGCGGCTCATCACAATCCGGAGCTGCCTGGAGACGCGATCGGAACCGTGGTGAAAACCAAGGCCATCGAGTCTGCGGGGCCCAGGTTTGTGGCGTCGCCTTATGTCCCAATGGATTCGTACGTTTATCCGCTACTGGACAGGCTGATCGCCTCCGGCGCCGTGAACAGCGGAATTCTCGGCCAGCGGCCGTGGACGCGCGCCGAGTGCGCGCGGCTCGTACATGAGGGAGGCGAGCGGGTGAAGGCCGGCTCGGAAGAATCGCGGATCGTTGACGTATTGCGACGGGAGTTCGCGGACAATCTCGAGGCTTCGGGCACGCAGCCATCGAAGATGATCTCGATCGATGAATTCTACACGCGGGCCCAGGTCATCAGCGGAACGCCTCTGAATGACAGCTTCCACTTTGGCCAAACGCTCTACGACGATTACGGCCGGCCCTACTGGAAAGGCTTCAACAACATCTCCGGCATAACCGGCTCAGCGGTTACGGGCAGATTCGTCATGTATGGCCGCGGCGAGTATCAGCATGCCCCGGCGGTGCCCGCCTATTCGGCAAGCGTGCAGCAGTTTGAAGCATTCGCTGATGGATTAACGTCCCCCCCTCCGCACGGTAACGCCCAGACAGATGTGTTTCGCTTGATTGAAGGCTATGCCGGCGTGCAGTTCAGCAAGCTTTCACTTACGGTGGGGAAAGAGAGCTTATGGTGGGGGCCGACCGTCAGCGGGCCCTTCCTCTTCAGCAATAATGCCGAACCCATCTATATGGCGCGATTGTCGCAGACTTCGCCGATCCGCCTGCCATGGATCTTCGGGTATCTCGGGGCGTTCAAGGTTGACACATTTTTCGGCAAGATGTCGGGACACCTGTATCCCGATGGGCCTTATGTTCACGGCCAGAAAGTCAGTCTCAAACCCACGCCTGACCTGGAGCTGGGATTTACGCGGACCATGATCATTGGCGGCAAGCCGGACTCTGCGTTGTTGTGCGATCCCTCTTTTAACCCATGTCCAGGACATCCCCTGACGTTGGGCTATTTTTGGAACGGATTCACGAGTGCAGGAGACACTCTAGCCAACATTCCTGGCAGTGCGTCAGACGTAGGCGATCGCCGGGGCGGCTTTGATTTCACGTACCGGGTGCCCGGATTGCGAGACTGGCTGACGTTGTACGGGGATTTTTTCACCGACGATGATCCATCTCCGTTAGCCGCTCCGCGCCGGTCGGCGATCATGCCGGGCATCTACCTGGCGAAGTTTCCGTTCCTACATAAACTTGATTTCCGCGCTGAAGCACCCATGACTGCCCAATCGGCCATCAGTTATAGCGCGGGCGATTTTTTCTACTTCAATGGCGCCTATCGCGACGGTAACACCAACAAAGGATTTCTGCTCGGTGATTGGATTGGAAGGCAGGCAAAGGGGCTCTATCTTTCGACCCGATATCTGATTTCCCCGAAGGCGAATGTTCAGTTTTCATTCCGCGATCAGGTTACCGATCCGAAGTTTATTCCCGGAGGGGGCACGCTGAATGACTTCCGCGTCACGGCCGAGTTCCCCCTGGGTGAGTTGTTCAGGTTCTCGAGCTTTGTGCAATATGAGCGCTGGAATATTCCTTTGCTGGTTTCGGGTCCGCAGCGCAACGTCACAAGTTCAGTGGAGCTGACGTACCGGCCCAATTGGCACTGGCACGGAAACTGACGAAACCCGCAAGTTGTGGCAGCTTTTCCTCTTACGCCAGCAGTTCTGACTGTGTTATCTTTCGTATTGTTCACCGTCAGAA
>JBEKBO010000070.1:0-24372 GCA_050015355.1 Candidatus Korobacteraceae bacterium
CGCGCGGCAAACTCTTCTATCGCTTGGCCCAGCAGGCTGTGCAGGTAGATCCGGTCCCGTTTGCAACCCTGGTCAAACCACAACCTGTTGCGTTCGGTGGCGTTAAGTAAATACCCACTTTAGGGAATTCTGGGCAATTTTGTCCTTTTAGTCCCTGTCTAAGTAATTAAGTCTATTAGAATCAACAGATAAAATAGTTGGGGCTGTACCAGTAGAAAATACCGGCCAGCGCCAGCAAGGCAATCAGGATGAAAGCCAATCGCACGCGCATAATCTTCCGTCGCTACACTCCCACCGGGAATGGTTTGGTGTGCTGCTCTGGATTGGAGCGGATCATGGCGTCGAATCTTCCCTGGAGCAATGACATCATGCCTGTGTACCAGTAACCGAAAACAAAGAGAATCAGGAACGGAACGGTAATGTAGTTCTCGTTCTGAACCGCATAGATAACCGTCATGGCGAAGTAGCAACCGATGACCAACTCGATCCAGGGCACGATGCCGAGGCGTTTGCGGTACTTCCTGGCCGCGACCGACTGGTCGCTCTTGTTTTGCACGCGGTACTTGGGAGTCCGCGCGAAAGCCGTCTGCTTTCCCACCAAGGCTTCGATCACCGCCTTGGAGTTGGTGATGGTCAGGCCTATTCCCAACGCCATCAGGCAGGGCAGGTAGAGGAACGTTCGAAACCAGCGCCGCGGAAACAGCTCCTTTTGCGAAACCAGATAGAAGCTCGAGATGGAGAACGTGGAGGCCAGGAAGAGCGGCACGTCGATGTACAGCATCTGGAACCATCCCTGGTAGAAGCGGATGACCATCGCCGGCAGCAACAGCACGGAAAGCATAATCATCAGCGGATAGCTGAGGTTGGCCGTAAGGTGGTACCAGGCCTCTATCTTCTCCCTGCGGTTGACGCCGGAACGCATGACCTGGGGTAGGTCCTTGATGGCGCACTGGATCAATCCCTTGGCCCATCGCGCTTGCTGCGTCTTGAAAGCCGTCATTTCGATGGGTAACTCAGCCGGACACTCCACGTCTTGCAGATAGAGAAACTTCCATCCTTTTAGCTGTGCGCGATAGCTCAGATCGGTGTCTTCCGTAAGCGTGTCGTGTTGCCAGCCACCCGCGTCGTCGATGGCCTTGATGCGCCACATTCCGGCCGTGCCGTTGAAGTTGAAGAAGACGTTGGCGCGCGAGCGGCCCCCGTGCTCGAGTATAAAGTGGCCGTCCAGCAGTATGGCCTCAACTTCAGTCAGGAATGAATAGTTGCGGTTGATGTGGGTCCAGCGAGTCTGCACCATGCCAATTCCGGGATCGGCAAAATGGTGGATCACCTTCATCAGCCAGTCCGGCGAGGGCGTAAAATCCGCGTCGAAGATGGCGACAAACTCACCCTTGGCGGTCTTCAATCCCTCCTGCAAGGCGCCCGCCTTGAAGCCGTGGCGGTCGTTGCGGTGATGGTAGCTGATCTGGTGTCCCATGGCGGCATAACGCTCCACGACGCCGCGTGCAACTTCCACGGTTTCGTCCGTCGAGTCGTCGAGAACCTGAATGTCCAGCTTTTCGCGCGGGTATTCCAGTTTGCAAATGGATTCCACCAGGCGGTCGATTACGAACTGCTCGTTGAAAATGGGCAACTGGATAGTAATGCGCGGAAGTTCCAGGAAACTGGATTTCGGCTCCCGAACCGCATTCTTGCGGTGGTGATAATACATCCAGACGAGCTGGTATCTGTGGAACCCATAACCGGCCAGGATGATGAGGACTATGAAGTAAGGCACCAGCAGCATCATGTCGAAGCTGTTGGCCTGGTAGAGCCCCTTGAAAGCAGGATTCGTCTGCTTCTGCAGAAACTGGATGACAGGATTCGGTCTCGACTGCATGAAGACGAAAAATGTCGCGAAGTAGGCGATCAATGCGCAATCCAGCTTGAAGGGATTCGGCCAGCCCGGCCAAGGCTGATTGTACCTGAAGTGTGGCGTCGAGACAGTACCTGCGGCCAAGCGCGGGCTGGAGAGCAAGTTCCTAGTTGAGGAAGTATGTCCGGTAGAGCGTGTCGCGTTGCACCGGCCTGAATCCGGCATCGCGGATGATGCGGCGCAGTTCTTCTTCCGTGGTGCAGTTGTGGACCCCCGCCGAAGCTACGACGTTCTCCTCGATCATCACCGAGCCCACATCATTGCCTCCAAAACGCAGTCCCATCTGGCATATCTTGAGTCCCTGCGTCACCCAGCTTGCCTGCACGTTGGGAAAGTTCGACAGGAAAACCCGGGAGATCGCCAGCGTCTTCAGGTAATCCACGGCTGTCGCCTCGTCCCAGCCGCGGCCGCCGAGCGCCGTGTTTCCGGGTTGGAACGACCAGGGGATGAACGCGGTGAACCCGCCGGTCTCCTCCTGCAAATCGTAAATGCGCTGGAAGTGATTGACGCGGTGTTCGTAATCCTCTCCGACGCCGAACATCATGGTCGCCGTGGTCTTCATTCCCAGCCGGTGTGCGGTGCGGTGCACCAGCAGCCAGTCCTCGGTCAGGCATTTCAACCGGGCGACGCGCCGGCGAACCTCATCATCGAGAATCTCCGCGCCGCCGCCGGGTATCGAGTCCAGTCCGGCGGCACGCAAGCGCACAATGGTCTCTTCCACGCCGATGCCGCTGTACTCGGCGATGGCCAGGATTTCAGAGGCCGAGAAGCAATGCAGATGAACCTGCGGGAAGCGCTGCTTGATGCCGCTCATCATGCGCTCGAAGTAGTCGATCTTCAATTCCGGGTGGAGGCCGCCCTGCATGAGCACGCCCGTGCCGCCCAACTCCGCGGTCTCCCGAATTTTTTCGTAGATGGTTTCGAAATCCAGAATGTAGCCCTCGGACGCGAGCTTGCCCTTGAGCGGACGATAAAAGGCGCAGAAGCTGCAGTACTCTGTGCAGAAGTTCGTGTAATTGATGTTCCGGTCGATGATGTAGGTGACGATGCCGTCCGGATGCAACTTGCGGCGAACCGCGTCGGCTTCCATACCGACGCCGATCAAGTCGTTGGAACGAAACATCTCCACTGCTTCTTGTTTTGTAAGGCTCATCGCGTGCTCAATAATTCCCCAGCGTCAGCGCTGGGCGCGGTGCATGATCCTGGCGCTCGCCTCTGGTTTGCCTCTATTCTACGCGAACTCGCAGCCCCGGCAATTCTCCGAGGCACGCGATCGGGAAGCGCTCCGGCTTCACTGAGTCCACGTGAGCCATGCCTTCCGAACCACGGGATCAGAGAAAGCTCAGCGCCGGCGCCTGGGGAGCAGCGCCGCACTCGGCTGCGTAATCAAAGAACAGCCGCAATCCCTCGAGGCAAGGCTCGTCGAGATCATAGTAGATGTTTCGGGTGAGATAACTGCTGATCTCCTCCGGCGAGAGGCCAAGGTGCCGCGGCCAGTCGCAGGCGATCCGTTCGACGTTTTCCGGTTGCAGCCCCGCATCGCGTGAGCGCTGGAAGATTTCCGCGACGGGCAAGCCCGGCCGCATCTTCTCTAATGCCTGCCGCCTTACGGCCCAGACCGCGAAGACGAACGGCTTGCCGGTGCGCTCAAACCAAACCTGCGCCAGGTCATACGAGTAGAAGCCATTGGTGTCGATCAGCAACGCCGGATCGCCGATGATCAACGCCGCATCGCATCGTGCCAGCATGGGCTCCAGAACCGGCTCCATCGAAACCAGTGGCCGCCTGCCTCCAAAGAATTTCGTAAGCAGAACTTGCGTCAGACCCACCGAGGTTCGCGAAGAGCTGTCAACCGCGACGGTCTCGATCTGCTCGATCGGCACTTTGCTGATGAGCAGTATGCTGCGGACCGGACCGCGCGCCGCGATGGTCACGCGAGGAATCACCACTAGGTCGGGAATCGTCGCGTAGGTGATGACCGGGACGATCCCGATATCGGCAGTGCCTTCGTGCAGAGCCTGGGCGCATTGCGATGGAACCGTGTAGGAAATTTCGAAATTGCTGGCGATCTCGGCCGTGGGCTGGTGCTCGAAGTTCCACATCAGCGGAGCTGTATTCAGGAACGAAATCGCGGAAATCCTAAGTGGACGCATGATCTGCCTGTGCTGGATGGGAGCCACTCCGGATTGTACAACGGCAGCCAACAGGAGTACTGTCTCAGTCTGCCGGCCGGGCAATTTCTTCGAGCGAGCAAACGTGATCCGCGATCCCCGCTGCCGGTTGTTTGCTTGACAGAAATCAAGGCTCGGGCTACAGTCCGAGCTTTCCGGAGCGATCATTGTGTCCGCTGCTTCCGCCGCAACCTCTGCCGCACGCACGCGCGAATGGCTGGCCCTGTCCGCAACTCCCGGCCTTGGACCGACGAGGATCAAACGGCTGCTGGAGCGTTTCGGAGATGTTGGGCAGGTCTTTCGCGCCTCGTTAACCGAACTGGAAGCGGCGGGAATTCCTGCGGCTTCGGCGCAATCGATCGCGCTCGGGTCTTCGATGCAGCTTGCCGACGAGGAACTGGAGAAGGTGCACGCGGCGGGCGCAACGTTGCTGGTTCCGGACGACCCGGCTTACCCGCGCCAACTGCTTGAGATCTATGATCCTCCGGCGGTGCTGCGCGTCCGCGGCGATGTGGAGGCGCTGAGCAGGCCGGGGATTGCGATCGTCGGAACGCGGCATCCCACGCCTTACGGTTTGGGGATGGCAGAGAGGCTGGCCTGCGACCTTGCGGCTCGCGGACTCATCATACTCAGTGGGATGGCTCGCGGTGTCGATTCGGCAGCGCATCGCGGGGCGGTGAATGCCCGGGCAAAAACTGTGGCGGTCTTCGGCACTGGTATCGACATTATTTATCCCAGAGAGAACCAGAAGCTTTCCGAACAGATTCTTGCCCACGGCGGCACGCTTATCAGCGAGTTTCCCATGGGAGCCGCGCCCACGCCCCAGAACTTCCCGATTCGCAATCGCGTCATCAGCGGGCTGTCGCGCGGCGTGCTGGTGGTGGAGGCGGGCGAGTACAGCGGCACCCGCATTACCGCTCGTTGCGCTCTGGAACAGTGCAGGGAAGTGTTTGCCGTTCCGGGGAACGTGACCAACAAGCTTGCATGGGGACCGAACACGCTGATCAAGCAGGGCGCTAAGCTAGTGGCGACCTGGGAAGATGTATGGGAGGAACTGCCAACCGACATCCGGCTGCGTGTCGAAGCGGCGCGCCCCTCTGCATCGAACGAGCCGGCGACCGCATCTCTGTTTGAGCAGTCGCCTCTTGCGGGAAATGAAAAGAAGGTTTACGCCCTCATCAAGTCCGACGAGGCGATTCATATCGATCAGTTGGTAGAGGAACTGGAGGGCGTTTTTTCTTCCTCGGAAATCTTTGCCGCGCTTTTTGAGCTGGAACTCGCGGCACGCATTCGGCAACTTCCAGGCAAAAACTACGTGCGCACTTTTTGACCAGTTCCGCGGAAAGTGCGTGGCGAAAGCAGCCGGGCATTCAGCCTGCAACGAGGGAACCGATCTGGCCGGGGTCATACCGGTCGGAGCGGACTGGTTTTGTGATTTTCGCTTGCTCGTGCTAGCTTCAAGAGGATTCAAGGCGCGCTGATTTGCCGCCAGGAATTTTCGCAATAGATTTAGCAGGCTGCTGAAAAACGCGCCGAAGCACCAAGCGAGGCGCTACGTGGTGTGGGCATCCCAAAAGCCTTGCGCAAGAGTTTGTGGACTTGCTTTACCTGAAACCTGTTTTTCAGCAGCCCCTTAGAGGTTTACTTTGGCAAAAGGATTGGTCATCGTCGAATCGCCCGCCAAGGCGAAGACGATTCAAAAATACCTGGGAAGCAAATACGATGTGGAAGCCTCCCTGGGTCATGTAAAGGATCTGCCCAAGAGCAATCTCGGGGTTGACGTTGAAAATAATTTCGAGGCCGAATACCAGGTCATTCCCGGAAAAGAAAAAGTTCTGGCCAGGTTGAAGAAGCTGGCCAAGAGTGCCGACGCAATCTACCTGGCCCCCGACCCGGATCGTGAGGGCGAAGCGATTGCGTGGCACCTGGCCGGGGAACTTGATAACGGCGGCGCCAAAAACAAGAAGGGCGTAGCCCAGCGCGTTGTGCGCGTCAGCTTCAACGAGATCACCAAGCGGGCCGTGCAGGAGGCGTTCCGGCATCCTCGCGACATCGATCGCAACCTGGTGGATGCGCAGCAGACCAGACGCGTGCTCGACCGCATTGTGGGTTACCAGGTTTCTCCATTGTTGTGGGACAAGGTTCGTCGCGGCCTTTCCGCGGGACGCGTGCAAACCGTTGCCTTAAGGCTCATCGTCGAGCGCGAGCGCGAGATCAAGGCTTTCGCGCCCGTGGAGTACTGGACGCTGGACGCGCATCTGCAGGGGCCGAAGCCTCCGGCGTTCGATGCGCGGCTGGTGGGAACAAATCCGAAGCACAACGTTCTGCCGAACGAAGAAGCGGCAAAGCTGCTTGAATCGGCTTTACGGGATGCGGCCTGGACCGTGCGCACGGTGGAGACGCGCGAAACGCGTCGCAACGCCGGCGCGCCGTTTACCACCAGCAAGTTCCAGCAGGATGCGTCGCGCAAGCTGGGCATAAGCGTGAAGCGCGCGATGATGCTTGCGCAACGGCTCTATGAAGGCGTCGATCTGGGCGACGAAGGCACTGTCGGCCTCATCACCTACATGCGTACAGACTCGACCCGCGTGTCGAACGAAGCGCTGGCCGGGGCGCGCGAGGTGATCGGACGCGATTATGGAAAGCAGTATTTGCCCGATCAGCCGAACGTCTTCAAATCCAAGCAGCAGGGAGCGCAGGAAGCGCACGAGGCGATTCGTCCGACGGAAGCTTCGCGGCGTCCGGATGAGCTAAAGAAGTACCTGCACGAAGATGAGATGAAGGTTTACAAGCTCATCTGGCAGCGTTTTCTCGCTTCGCAGATGGCGCCGGCGGTCTTCGATCAGACGACAGTTGACATCGACGCCCTCACCAAGGCAAACGATACGCATCAGTTCCGCGTGACCGGAACGGTGCCGAAATTCGACGGCTTTCTGAAAGTCTATGAGGAAGCGAAGGACGCCAAGGACGAGGAAGACGAGGCTCTGAAACACAAGCTGCCGCCGCTGACCGCGGGACAGAAGCTTAAGCTGAGAAGCCTCAAGCCGGAGCAGCACTTCACCGAGCCGCCTCCGCGTTTCAATGAGGCGTCGCTGGTGAAGGAGCTTGAGGAGCGCGGCATCGGAAGACCATCGACTTATGCCACGATTCTGAGCACGATCCAGGAGCGCCAGTACGTGCAGAAGACGCCCGGCCGCGGCGGAAAATTCATCCCGACGGAAATCGGCATGGTCGTCACCGATCTGCTCGTCGACAACTTCAAAGACATATTCGATCCGCAGTACACGGCGCGTCTCGAAGAAGAACTCGACGAGATCGAAGACGGCAGGGAGAAGTGGACCGACGCGCTCAGGGAGTTCTACGATAAGTTCGAGAAGGATCTCTCCTACGCTGAAAAGCACATGGAAAACATCAAGCGCATGGAGAAGCCGACCGACCAGAAGTGCGAACGATGCGGCGCGCCGCTGGTGCTGAAGTGGGGAAAGCACGGCTCGTTCTTCGCCTGCTCCACTTACGACAAGAAGGACCCGAACTCCTGCACGTTTACCAAGGAAAACCCGATCAACCTCACCGACCTCGACGAGGCCGAGATGCAGGGAACGCAGGAGGAGGAGTATTGCGAGAACTGCGGCCGCCCGATGGTGCTCAAACGCGGGCGCTTTGGGACGTTCATGGCTTGTACCGGGTATCCGGATTGCAAGACCACGAGGCGGCTCGATCAGGCCAAGAAGATTCCGGACGTTCCGTTAGATGAGAAGTGTCCGCAGTGCGGGCGCAATCTGGTGCTGCGCCACGGGCGCTTCGGAGAGTTCGTTGCCTGCTCGGGATACCCCGAATGCAAATGGGTAAAGCAGAACTTTATCGGGGTGAAATGTCCGAAGTGCAAGGACGGTGAACTGGTCGAGAAGAAAGCGCGGCGCGGGAATCTCTTCTACGGTTGTGCGAATTATCCGAAGTGCGATTTTACTTCGGCCACTAGGCCGGTGGCGGAAACCTGCCCCGACTGCGGCAGTTCATACCTGGTGGAAAAGACGACGAAGGACGGCACTTTTCTGGTCTGTCCGAACAGCAAGGTTACGGCACCGGCGAAAGGCAAAGGCAAGAAAAAAGCGGCGACCGTCGAACTGGCAAAACCCTGCGATTATTCCCGCCGGGTGGCGCCGCCGGCGGAAAAGGCCTCGGCCTGAGCGTTGCTAAAACCCGGGAATAGCGTCCATGAATTTGTTCTAGAATCCAGCCCGCCGGGTCTACGGCGGAGCTTTCACTCACCACGGAGGCAGCATGAAACCACGGAGCGCCACTCCAGACGACGCCAAATTGATCCTGAAGCTTTACGACCTCCGGCGCGAGCCGGTGATGCGCAAAGCGAGGGACTTCGTAAACCAATTCTTCCCGCAGTCGGCCGACGAATTCCTGCGGCTTGCGCAAGCCTGGGGCAGTGATGAGAACGCATACGTGCGCCAGGTGGTCAGCTACTGGGATATGGCCGCGAGCCTGGTTTTGCGGGGTGCGCTGCACGAAGAGCTGTTCCTGGACAGCGCCGGCGAAATGGTTTTTACTTTCGCCAAGCTGCATCCTTTCCTAGCCGAGATCCGCGAGCGCATGGGGGTAGCGGAATTCCTCCGCAATATCGAGACCTTGTTGAATCGGAGCGTAAGCGGGCGCGCGAAGCTCAAAGCCACCCTGGAGCGTGTGCGAGTCATCTCCGAGATGCGCAAAAAGATGGCAAAGGGCTGAGCGGCCAGCGAAACCCGGTTCAGCTCAGCTCAGATAGTCCCGTATATACGGATCGGGCGAGTTGGACAGTTCGGCCGCGGTGCCCTGAAAGATAATCCGGCAGTCGCGCAGCAGGATGAATCTGGTATGCGTGTCGCCCCGCTGGCCGTCGGGGATGTGCGCCATCCTGTTCGCCTGCCGGTTGAAGTAGTGCGTTGCCATCAGAACCGCATCCTGCAGCCGGTGAGTAACCAATAGCGCGCTGGTTTTGTAAACGTCCCGCTGTTTAACCAGCAATTCAATGATCGTAGTTGAGGTGACCGGGTCGAGTCCGCCAGTTGGCGAGTCGTAGAGCAGGACATGCGGTTCGGTGATGATGGCGCGCGCAATGGCTACGCGCCGCCGCATCCCGCCGGAAAGCTCAGGAGGGTAAAGACCGACAGTGTCTTCCAACTCCACGAACCGCAGCGCCTCGATTACGCGACGGTGAATCTCCTCGTAAGCGATGTGCTCTTCGTATAGCCGGTAGGCGACGTTTTCCTCGACCGTGAGCGAGTCGAACAGAGCGCTTTCCTGGAAGACCATGCCAATCATGCGGCGCAATCCGAACAGGTCTTCTTCTTTCATCTGCGTGATTTCGCGGCCGAGGACGTAGATCCGCCCGCTGTCCGGCTTGATGAGCCCAAGGGCAAGCTTGAGGATGAGTGTCTTGCCCGAACCGCTTACGCCCAGCAGGATTTTGGTTTCGCCGTGCTCGAGGGTGAAGGAGATTTCTTCCAGCACCGGGTATCCTTCAAAGCCGATACTGACCTTTTCGAAGACAATGGTCTGCTTCGGTTCATCGGCGGCAGGGTCGTTCTGCACTCCATTCGCCATGTCAGCGGACCGGGACGATTACCATAAGCAATCGTGTCAGGAAGAAGTCGACAACGAGAATGAGAACGCTGGCGGCGACCACGGCCTGGGTGGTGGCGCGGCCAACGCCCTGCGTGCCGCCGCGAGCGCTCAATCCGTAGTAGCACCCGACGGTTGCAATGATAAAGCCGAAGAATACGGGTTTCGCCAACCCCTGGAATACGTCGGCCATGGCGAGCGAGCGCCAAGCGTAGTTCCAATATTCATTCGAGTCCAGTCGCAGCAGCAGCACTGCTACCATGGAACCGCCGGTCAGGCCGACCAGGTCAGAGATGATGGTGAGAAAGAACAACATCACCATGGTCGAGATGACCCGGGGCGTAACCAACTTCTTCTCGGGGTCGGTGCCGAGCGCACGCATGGCGTCAATCTGCTCGGTGACTTTCATCGAGCCCAGTTCGCTGGCCATCCCACTGGCGTTACGGCCCGCCACCATCAAACCGGTGAGCACCGGTCCAAGTTCACGCACCATGGAAAGCGATACGAGCTGCCCGGTGAACGACAATGCGCCGAAGCGGGTCAATGAGTTCGCGCTTTGCAAGGCCAGCACCGCTCCGGTGAAAAAGCCGGTCAGAATTACGATGGGCAGCGAACCAACGCCGATCAGGTCGGCCTGTTGGAGCATATCCGCAAGATAACGCGGCTGCTTGAAGAGGTTGGTAAGGGAATGCCAGGAAAGCAGGGCGTATTCCTGAACCGACAGGACCTTGTCCTTGGCAAACTCTGTTGGCGAGAAGAGTTCCATTCTGGCTGTGGCTGGAAAGCTGGAACCGCGAATTTTGCCTGTGTTAGATACCGCTGAGAATATAACAGATGCGGTGCGAGATGTGCTGCCCCGGTGATTCTCATTTCCCGGTCTCCTGGGCTTCCACCTCAGTCAATGCAAGGGCGGCTTCAAAGTATAGTGAGGAGCCCGGTTGTGGGCTGGACGCAAAATGGTCCGTGGTAATATCAGGATGCTATCCGGTATGTTTGCCCCTACAACCGCGAGGGCGGCGCTGTCCTGGTTCCCAAATTGGCCCCGCTAGTGCATTAACGACGCGTCCGGGTCCCGGAATCCGGTGAAAGCATAGGCAACTGCGACGAACCTGCCAGAGTTTGGCAGAGCCCGGTGGCAGCCTGCGGCAAAGACCTTTAGGAGAAAGAAATGGCGAAGATTGCAAAGACTGCAGACCGCAAGAAGGTGATGGATACATCCAAGAGCACCGATTGTCCCAAGTGTGGCAAACCCACCCGAATTGTGAAGCGCGTTAAGGATCGCGAACGCAACGTCCCTGGCGGAGTCTACATCTCCTGTTCGGCTTGCGAATTCTACGAAAAGCTCTGATCAGGTTTGTCCCAACGGGCGAAATGCGGCGCCCTGACGGCGTTTGGCGGAGCCCAATTCAGCAAAAAGAGAAACGCGCCCGCGTTGGGGCGCGTTTTCCCTGTCCGGCTGGCCCCACGAATTCCAGGTCCAAATAATCTTTCTCGCAAGCAGCAAGCGGCGGCTTTCCTGACAGCCTCGTCTCCCGGGTCAGGTTGGAAATCAGGCGGATCTCATTGATTCTCTAAGCAATCTAATGTGCCGAAAAGCGATGGCAGTGTGGTTAATAAGGCAAAAGCAGAGTAGCTGCTTAGAACTTTACCCGATATCCCTGAGCGCGCCAGGGCGGTAAAAAGGATCGTCCCCCAATTCGACAGACGCCACTATGCATAACATAAAGATGCCGGTGAAACAGCTCTACAACGAGAGAGAAGCCTCTGCGGCACTCGGCATTACTCTCCCGTTGCTCCATGTAATCCTTGACGCACATATCTTCAACGACGGGACCCCCCGGCCCGAAAACGTCGAGTTCACATCATCGGATCTGCTGATGATCGCCTATTGGGTGGAAAAGACGCCAATGGAGAACGTTCTCGCAATGCCGATGAGAAACTGAATACCAACCTGGCTGGAGTGAACTGCTCCCGAGCGTTCGGGAAATCCTCCAGCCGTCCTCTCCCGCTGCCCCGACTGCCGCGGTGCTGGAACTTCCTGCGTTACCTCGGTAAATTCTGCTTCATTCCTCTTCCGTCGAACGTCCCCAATCCAGTGAAAGCGCCTAAAGACCGGCGTTTGTGCGCCCACGGCAAATGGCAGCTTGCTTGCGGTATCTACGACGCAGTGTCGGGAGGCACCATCGATGGCAGAGCGCGCGCAGGGAGTATCACAGGATTTTTGGCGGCCGGCACATACACCCCGCGTGGGAGTTGACTCTTCTTCGGCGGCGTGCTGCGCAAATTGCGGTGCAGAGTTCGCGATTGGAGCCCGTTTCTGCCACGTCTGTGGCGCTCTGCGAGAGCCTGTAACGGAGCCGAACTCGCGCTGGACGGAGTGGTTCGAGATTGAAAGTATGCGCGAGAAGCTGGGCCTCAACTTGGCCTCGTTTCTCCTATTCGCTGCGGCATGCACGTGCGCACTTGGCGCAATCCTGAGTGGCGTTATCTATCGTGCCGATACCATGCTTGAATGGCAGGCCGTGCAGACGTGGCGGATCGAGTGGATGTTGGCTTCAGTAGTTGCTCTGCTGGCCGCGCTTTTGTTGAAAAAGCCGACAGCTTAGACCGGATACGCGGAAGGTATATCCCAGAAAAGAGCCGGGCGCTCGGGGTTCCCGGCAAACGTTGCCTTTAGCGTTTGCTGGGGTGACGTTAACGCCCGGTGGTGATATTAAGGAAACACCAACCCGGGTTGCTCCTGGGGCAATTTCGCGAAGGGTAGGCCAACAAACTCGCCGCCAGCGGATTTCAGCGTTCAGCTTTGGTGTTGTCAGGCGCCAACTCAAGGATCGAAATGGAATCTACCAAGTAGCTCTTTCCGTCGAAATTGGCGTGTGCCGTCACCTTGGCTCCAACGCGGAGACGATCGTGCTCGGGAACCAGCGCCGCATTGTAGCGCAGCTCGTAATTCCTGTGGTCGCTTTCATTCTCGATGGCCAGCAGCCCTTGACGCATGTCCACATTCGTAATCCGTCCGACAAAGACGTAGCTGCTTCCGGGCACGGCCAAAATGTTGACATCATCCGCTATCCCGCCCTTGCGGCCTGGAGCGAAAACTGCCTCGATCAGAGCGCCAGGAACAAGATCGGCGGTTGTCGCCACGCCATTCTTTTTGTGGAGCGCCGTGCGATTCGAGATGGTAAAGCTAATCATCTCAGAGGTCAGACTCTCGCGCATTTGGACTACTTGATTCGACGGATCGAAACGCACGACCTGGCCATGTGCCTCTACCGGTCCCGTGGTGGTAGTCTCCACCCGGATGGTGCGAGCGAAGACTTTGTGCTCCAGGGTCATCGTATCCACATAGACCCGGTCGCCACGATGGATGCCAAGCACGGTTGCGGCAGCGCCATCGCGATAGATGTGCGAGCGATCGTCGAAGCGAACGGACGCCTCCGGGCCGCCACCGAAAGGCTGAATCACCACGCGATACCGGACGGCATCGACTTTTTTGACGGTCCCGCCGATCAGGCTCATGGGTTTGCTCGGCAGCAGGCCGGGGTCAAGTATCGGATCGGGCGAGGCAGCAGTTTCCGGGACGATCTCCGTGCGGGGCAGGTTTTGGCCGGTTGCGGCGGCCTGCGTTTCAACGGCGGCGGGCGCGCCCGGCTGGGTGTTTTGCGCCTGCGCCATAAGGACGGAGAGCAAGAGCAATGCAAGGGCGGGGAACAGTCGATTCATCTTGTCCTCGGGCTGACCATCGCCTGCGCCGGCTTGTGAAAAGGGGCTGAGGCAATCGAAGCGCAGCGAATGAGAAACTCTGCCCTTGCTATTGGATGCAGCGAGAGGATCGATCGTTTGCACGGAAGTGGGAGCCCGACAGGGATTCCGGAGACACACAACAAAAAGTGCCTTTTGCCCATCCAACTATAAGCAGCCCGGCAGGTCCCCCGGGCATGCCAAGGGTGACGCCGGCTCCGGCCGGTTAAAGCCCGTGGAGTTTCCGGAGGTCTGATGCCTTCTCTGCAAGCGCAGCGTTCCCCGCGTTTGGTAGCTTTGATTCTCGTTCTGTTGGCCGCGACGGCGTGCTTTGCCGGCGATCTCCGCATACCGCTTCCTAAGAGTTCCAAGCCAACGCCGGTGCAGAAATTCAACCAGGAAGGCGTGAAGGCGGTCCAGAAGCACGATTACGCAAAGGCCAAAAAGCTCTTCTACAAGGCGTACCTGATCGATCCCAACGATCCCTTCACGCTCAATAATCTGGGCTACATTTCCGAGATGGAAGGCGATCTCGACCGGGCTCAGCGCTTCTATGCGCTGGCAGCCGAGCATCCGTCGGAGGCGGCCGTGGCCAAGGCCTCAGACAAGGCGGCGATCGGCAAGCCGGTTGATCAGATCGCCGGTAGCGCGGCGGACCAGCAAATGGAGATCAACCGCCTCAACGTGTCCGCCATCGGCCTGCTCGAGAGGGATAGGGTTGCCGAGGCCGACCAGACGCTCCAGAAGGCGTTGGCGCTTGACTCGAAAAATCCCTTTACCCTGAACAATCTGGGATACGCGAAAGAGAAAGAAGGAGAGCTGGAGCTGGCTCTGAGCTTCTATCTCCGCTCGGCCGCCATCAACTCCAAAGAACCGATCATTGTGGCGATGAACAAGAGCTGGCGCGGCAGGGGCATCAGCGCGGTGGCCGCCGAAAACGCCCAAAAAGCACAACGTGCAATCGAGCACGAGCAGGACGTGGAAGCCAGGGTGGCAAGGCTGAACCTGCGGGGAGTTTCGGCCATCAATCGCAATGAGCGCCGGCTGGGCCTGCAATACCTTCAGCAGGCTTATGCTCTGGACCCGAACAACGCCTTCACCTTGAACAACATGGGTTATATCGCCGAACTGGACGGCGACCGCGAAACCGCCAGTTTCTTCTACGCGAAGGCGATGGAAGCCCATGGTTCGAGCGGGCGCGTCGCGACGGCAACCCGGAAAGAGGTAGAGGGGCAGAAACTCGGAGCGGTTGCCACTATCAATGATCAGGCGGTAGACGCCGCCGAGCGCACCCAACAGGAGATTCGCCGCCGCCAAGGTGTTCCACCAGCCCTAATGCGACGCGACAACACTCCCGTCGTCGACACGGTTCCGCCGGAACAGCAGGAAGCGCCGGGGTCTCCGCAAGCTCAGCGCCCCTGAGCGGCAGTTACCCGAGTCCGAGCAGCTACCCCACATCAGCCCAAAAGATGGGCGGGACGTGGGGCACCCGGCGGCGCTTCTGGTTCAGAGCCATTCGAAGGATGGCCCGAACGTCCGATCCAGGGCGTGATGCTTCCCCTTCCAGACTCGCAATAGCCACCAGTCGTGCAGCAGCCTCAGCCAGTCCTCGTTAAGCCGGCCCAAGTGATCTCACCGGGCAGTCGCAGTCAGGACCGCCTTCGAAGCGGCCAGAGATGATTGATCGGGCCGATGCCCTTTCCTAGCGGTTTGGCCGTCTGAATGGCTCGAAGTACGTATTCCTGGGCGCGAGCCACTGCTTCAGGAAGCGAAGTGCCGAGGGCCAGCGAGCAAGCAAGCGAGGTGGCAAAGGCGCAGCCGGTGCCGTGAGTCGAGCGCGATTCGATTCTCCGCGAAGGGAAAATCAGAATCTGGAGTTTTCCTCCGGGCCGCCACAAAAGGACGTCGGTGGGCTTTTCAAGATGCCCGCCCGTAATCACAACCGCCTTGACACCTCTGTCCAGCAGCACCTCCCCGTCGGCAATGGCCGCTCTGAGCCTCGGATCTGTGTCCGGGTCTAGGAATCGGGCAGCAGCCAGCGTCAGCTCGGCGGCGGGAAGCCCGCTCAGCACAGAAACCTCGCCGACATTCGGAGTCACGACGGAGACAAGTGGCAGTATCCGGTGTCTGAGAAGAGCCACCCCGGCCGGGTCAAGTAGCTCCGCTCCCGAACTCGAGCGAATAACCGGGTCCAGGACCACGTTTGGCGGGCGGGTGCTCTCAAGGAACTCCAACACTGCTTCCGCCACTGCGGCCGAGCCAAGCATCCCAATTCGAACGGCGCTTACAGAGAGGTCCGCCGCAAGCTCCCGGAGCGTGGCGCGAACGATCTCCGGTCCTACGGCTTCGACGGCCCGGACGCCCTGCGTAGTTTGCACCGTCAGCGCCGTAATGCAGGTAGCCCCATAGCAGCCGTAGGCCGCAATCGTCTTGATATCCGCGGTGATTCCCGCGCCCGAGGAAGGATCAAAGCCGGCAATCGAAAGCACGACGGGAGTCAGCTTCTGGTTTTGCCTGTTGGCCAACGGAGTCACCCATCAACCCTAGCGCAAACGAATTTCACTGCAAGAAAAAACAGCTCATTTGCGGCTTCAACGGGCGCCGCCATTCGGATAGCGATCATTTTATAGCCCAAAGATGGTGCATTTCTGGCCCAAATTGGCCCGGTGCTGCGAATAAGCCCGAGAACGTGCAACGGCATCCCAGCCTTTCCCCATCCATCATCTTAAGTGTCGCTGTAAAAGCCTGAAGGCAGCATTTCGGCCCCGGGCGGAATGAAGCGTGAGAAGTGGGAAGGTGGTTCGCTCTTTGAGGTGCTCTGCTTTTTGCTTAGCACAATCGCGCTGAAAAGGCAAGCACAAATTCAGAGTTTCTCCTTAGACGTTGACTGTAAGTCGCTATAGTACTTACAATTACAGGGTCGTCTTCAGAGCCGACCGGGCCTGTGCGGCAACTGCAACTCGGAAACTTGGAAGACGAGGTAATGGATGCGACGAGTACTAACCCAATCAATGCTGGCTGCCGTTCTGGTTAGCACCTTGGGCGCGGCACCCAGCCTGCATGACTACACGGTCAAGCGCGTAGCCCCAAAAGTCATTGAGGGCAAACCGCAGGCCAAGCCCTACCAGGTGGGCAAAGCATCTTGGTATGGCCAGTTGTTCCATGGCAAGACGACCGCCAGCGGCGAAATCTACGACATGTTCCAGCTCACTGCCGCGCATCCGGAGCTGCCGCTGGGCAGTTTCGTAAGGGTCACAAATCTGAGCAATCTGCGGTCTGTCGTCGTACGAATCAACGACCGGGGGCCGGTTACGCCGGGCCGCGTGATTGACCTCTCTTACAAAGCGGCTGAAATTCTACGGTTCGATCGCAAGGGCGTCCAGAAGGTTCGGCTTGACGTGGTTGACCAGCAGGCCACGGTGCTAGCCGAGAATCTTCCCAATTACCTCAGGACGAGGGGCGAATAGGTCCGGGACGCTTCCGGGGACGGATTGCCACCCGCCTTTCTGATTCAACTTGCCTGGCGCGCACGGTAAAGCTAGACCGCTAATCCGTCCTTTCGCCTGCTTTTGAGTTCGGGTAAACTCTATTCAGAAGTGATAATGAGGCGATCAGTACGTCTGCTCGGCGGTTTCGCCCTTTTTCTGGCGATGTTTTCTGTTTCAGCGGCTTGGGCTGCGGAGCGGAGCGCCTCCGGAGCCGCACCTCGTTTTGTCCATCCCAATAACAACCCAGTCGCGAAGCGGGCGTCCGACGACTTCTATAACCAGGACTATGACCGTGCGATACGGGGATTTGAGAGTCTCGTAAAAGAGCACCCGGACGATCCTTTTGCCACCAATTATCTGCTGTCCGCCGTCTTGTTCAAGGAGATGTACCGGATAGGAGCGCTGGAAACGGAGAGCTACGCCAACGACAGTTTCATGGATCGCAAGGCATCCCGGCCGCTGGACCCCGCCGCACGAGCGCGAATCCTGGAGTTGGATCGCCGCGCCGAAACTCAAGCGAATCGATTGCTCGCCCAGAATCCGGACGATGTCGACGCCCTTTACGCCAGGGGTGCTGCCCGCGCCCTGCTCTGCGTGTACATGGGCATGGGCGAAAAAGCCTGGCTCAGCGGGCTACGGGCTGCTATCGCCGCCCGCCGGGACCATGAGCGGGTGTTGGAGCTGGACCCCGACTACGTTGACGCCAAGATGGTGGTCGGGGTTCACAACTACGTGATTGGCAGCCTGAGTTGGCCGGTAAGGGTTTCGGCCTCGATTGTCGGCATCGGGGGTAACAAGCAGAAGGGGCTGAATATGCTGCGGCAGGTGGCGAACGCGGGCTCGCTGGCTAGTCCGGACGCGAAGATTGCGCTGGCGTTATTCCTGCGCCGGGAGCAGGCCTACGACGAGGCGCTTCGGCTGGTGCAAGGGATGAGCGCCACTTACCCCCGCAGCTGCCTGATCGCCCTCGAATATGCGCATTTGCTTGCGGCCGCCGGTCACGGGCCGGAATCGGTCGCCGCCTACCGCCAGATACTGACTAACTATAAAGATAAAAAATATCCCCTTCCCGAGCCGGCCATCGCCGCTTTTTTCCTGGGAAACGCCCTGCGCGGGCAGAACCGATTCGAGGAAGCAGCCGAGACCTTCGATTCGGTAGGCACATATCCGGGCGCCAGCCGCGAACTGATCGAGCGCGCCATGCTTGCCGCAGGCGAGATGTATGACACCCTCCAGAAGCGCGATTTGGCGATCAATCGTTACCAGGCCTTGCTCTTGGCTGGCAACAATACCGGGCCGTCCGAGATCGCCCGCCAGCACATGCGGCAGCCGTACCAACCCAGGTGAACCACAAACGCGCCATAGCCGCGGCACTCGCGCTCGGAGCTTGTGACTTTTTCGGACGATGCCCCACATCTGCCGCAGTTAGCAGATGTGGGACTTAGGCACCAGTCGAACTACCCCACGTTAGCCCAATCACCCCAGCGAGCCGAGCCTCGCTGGGGACCCCGACGCGGGGCGGAACGTGGGGCACCAAGCCGAAAGATTCATCAATAAAACCCAGAGCGGCACGGGGTGGGACAGTTTCGTGGGATGCTTCGCTTCCCCACCCCACTCAAGCCAACAGAAGGCTTGAATGGGCCACCAAGCCTTCGATGTTGATTTAGTCACAGCTCTCAGGGAAAGAAAAAGGCCCGCGTAGAGCGGGCCGGATAGTAAGAAACCGCTGGTCAGCGATCAGCTATCAGCGAGTCCCCAACCGGGGATTGCTGTGCTCGGCGACGATCTTGCGGGCATTCTCAGCCAACTGCTTGGCTTGTGGCAGCAGGTCAAGCGCCTTGGTGACATTGGGGTCGGATTCGGCCTGCACCCGCAACCCCTCTTCCTGGCCGAACTGGCTGATGAACAATTCCGTCTTTATGCTCGCCTTCACCCAGTCGAGATTGTCGGCCAGATCACCCTCGGTAAACGGGATCTTCTGATCGTCCAGGTAGCGGCGGAACTCCTGTAGAACCGCGTCATCTACCGTAAAGTTCTTGCCAATGCCCTTGTGGATCGCGATGTAGTGTTTGGAGAAGTTGAAGAAAGCATACTTCTGCAGCAAGCCATCCTGGAACTTGTTGCTCTTGATGGCGGGCAACTTAACGTCGGGGGTGATTCCGCCTCCGCCATAGACCGTGCGACCGCTGTCAGTCAGCTTAACGTCATGGTTCTGGGTTGGGTTCTCCGGACTGCTGCCCTCCCGGGCGTAATAGTAGTCATAGAGCGAAACGCCAGTATAGTCGCGCTGGATCAGGCGGCCGCTTGGGGTGTAATACTTAGCGGTGGTCAAGGCCAAGCCAGTGTTTTCCGACAGCGGATAGACCGTCTGCACCAACCCCTTGCCAAACGTCGTTTCCCCTGCAATCAGGCCACGGTCGTGATCCTGAATCGCTCCGGCGACGATTTCGGCCGCCGAGGCGCTGCCGCGGTTCACGAGCACCACCAGCGGGAACTCCTTGCCGCCGTTTCCGTGCTGGGCATGGTAAACCTTCTCCGGCGAATTGCGTCCGTGGTGAGAGACAATCACCTGCCCTTTGCGGAGAAACTTGTCGGCGACGCTGACGCCCTCGCTGAGCAGGCCACCCGGATTCTGGCGAAGGTCAAGGATCAGGCCGCTGAGATCTCCCATGGCGTCCAACGCCTTGCTCACTTCCTGGTCGGTGGTTTCCTGGAAGCCGCTGATGTGGAGATAGCCGATGCCCGGGCGGATCATAAAGTGCAAATCGACGCTGTGGCGCGGAATTTCATCACGCACTACGGCGAACTCAACCGGTTTGTCGGAGCCCTCGCGGAGTATCGAAATCTTGACCGCAGTGCCTTTGGGACCTTTCAGCAGTTCGGCCACTTCGCTGACGCTCATGTTGTCCGTGGGTTTGCCGTCGACGGCAACAATGATGTCGCCTGGACGAATTCCGGCCCGGTACGCGGGAGCGCCGGCAAAGGGCGCTATAACAATGACCTTGTTATTGCGTGGGCCAACCTGCATGCCGACTCCGTAATACTTGCCGCTCTGCTCCTCGCGAAGCAGGGCATACGACTTCGGATCGAAGAAGTTGGAGTGGGGGTCGAGCACGCGAAGCATTCCCGGGATGGCTCCGTTATAAATCGCCTTGTTAGCATCGACGACCTCGGCATAGTTTTGCTCGACGACGTCGTAGACCTGGGTGAACGAGCGCAAACTGTCGCGAACGTCACCATCGCCGACCGGCGAGCCGTTTCCTATGCGCTGTCCGAAAACCACGCCCAGACAGCCACATAGCAAGATCACCAGAAACACTGCAAAGAAGGAGCGACGAGAACTACCAGCCATCCAAATTGTCCTTCGCTGCCAGAGCGGCGGCGCCAGTGAGAAATTGTGCCCAGCAACCGTGAAGATTTTCAAAAGTATAGCACGTTCAGGCTCCGCCACGGATCGGAGCCACGCACCCGCAAGTGCTAGTAAATCAGATGCAAGTAGCTTTTCCAGGGGTTCGGGAAGATAGCGTATTTCTCCCTGAGGAGCCAAAAACTCGTGCCTTTCATTGCTGCCGGGGGCTGGGCGAAGTATCATACAGCCATGAATCTCGGAATGCCCGAAATGATTTTTATCTTTCTGCTCGCCCTGCTGCTTTTTGGGCCAAAGAAGTTGCCTCAGGTGGGTCGCGAGCTGGGTAAAGCGCTGAGCGAGTTCAAGCGCGCAAGCAACGAGTTCAAGAACCAGCTCGAGACCGAAATAGCGCAGGTAGAGGGCAATGAGCACGAGAAGGCGGTTTCCGCCCCGGCCAGCGCGGAGTTTTCGGGAGACCCCATGCAGCAGCCGATTCCGCAGCCCATCCAGGGGGAGACCATCGAGCCGCGGATTTTGCCGCCCTCCGAACCTACCGTTGCCACCACTGCCGGGCAAGCCGGAGAAGCAGAGCTGTCTCAACCCAAACCGCCAGCCGCGGATCCGGCCCACGATCTCAATCTGGCCGCGTCGAATCTGGCCGCCGTGCAGGGCGAAAATGGCGGCTCGATCAATCTCAACAAGGCCCCGCTAAGAGAGTCCAATGCCTGATTTGGCATCTCCTCCTTCTTCTGAACGTACCCGCAAGGACGAAACCTTGCAGTCGATGGGCTTTCTCGATCACCTCGAGGAACTGCGGCGTCGCATCATCTGGAGCATTGTCTACATTGTCGGCGGCTTTTCCGTCTGCTACTGGTACCACGAGCAGATCTACAACCTGATGCAGAAGCCGATCTTCGAGGCGCTGAGGGCGCACGGGTTGGCCGAGAAACTCGTCTATCTGAACCCGACCGAGCCCTTCAACATGTACTTGAAGGTGGCGTTCATCGGCGGAATCTTCGTCGCCTCGCCGCTCATTCTTTACCAAGTCTGGCTGTTCATTGCGCCGGGGCTCTACCGCCAGGAGCGGCGTTACGTGGCGCCATTTCTGTTTTCGACCGTGGGCTTGTTCGTCGCCGGCGGAGTCTTCGGCTACAAAATGGTCTACCCGGCGGCGCTCGATTTCCTGATCGGTTATGGCCAGCAGTTCGCGCCGATGATCACCATCAGCGAGTACACCAACCTGTTCATGACCATCATCCTCGGCCTCGGGATCGTCTTCGAGATGCCGATCCTGGTCTTCTTTCTGGCCCTGATGGGTGTGATCAGCGCCGGGTGGATGTGGCGTAACCTGCGCTATTCGATTCTGGTAATTTTCATTATTGCCGCCATCATCACGCCGACCACCGATATCATGAACATGTGCATCTTCGCAGCGCCGATGATCGTGCTCTACCTGGGCAGCATCGGAGTCGCTTACCTCGTCCATCCGAGCCGGCGCAACAGGAAGAAGAAGGCGCTGAACGAATGACCGGGCAGCATAAGGGTCTGGCGCGGATTTCGCTCGGGCCGGTGAGTTCTTTCGAGTGGTGCAAGGGGGCGCGGCGGCCAACGCTGCGCTCTTTCTGCTGGCCGGCGGCCGCGCTCACCCTGTTGGCGGTGCTCTTTATGGGCTGCAAGCGCAGTGGACAGAGTGAACAGGTGCAGAGTGAACAGGTTGTGATGGGCGATGTGCCTTCAGGCGGGTCGCCATCCGCCCGCTGGCAACCGGTTGCGGCCGATTTCGTCGTCCCAAAGGATGCCGCTCCCGCGCCTCGCGTCGACGGCAAACGCGCCATGCAGTATGTCCGCGAAACGGTAGGGTTTGGTTCGCGCCCGATCGGCAGCGCGGCGCACCGCAAGCTCGAAGCCTATATCCACCAGAAGCTGACGGCTTGGCACGTTGCGGTTGCCGACGACGCCTTTACCGCCAAAACCGCTGCCGGCTCATATCCCATCCGCAACATCATTGCCAAATTTCCGGGCAAGAAAGACGGGATTATCGTCGTTGCCGGCCATTACGACACGAATCTGCCTTTGCCCAAAAGTTACGTGGGCGCCAACGATGGCGGCTCAAGCACGGGCCTGCTGCTGGAGTTGGCCGACGTTCTGCGGGGCAGGCAAATGGAAGGTTACAGCGTGTGGCTGGTGTGGATGGACGGCGAAGAGGCCACCGTGAGCTGGAGCGACACCGACAGCCTCTACGGAAGCCGGCACCTGGCGCAACTCTGGCAGGAGGACGGCACGGCAAAAAAGATCAAAGCCTTTTTGCTGGTGGATATGGTGGGAGACGCCGACCTGAACATCGATCGCGATCTCAACTCGACCGTCTGGCTGGAAGACCTGGTCAAAGATGCGGCCACCAGGCTGGGCTACCAATCGCACTTCTTCGCGCGGCAGATCTCCATTGAAGACGATCACCTGCCCTTTGCCAAAATCGGCGTCCCGGCAGCCGACCTCATCGACTTCGATTACGGCTACGACAACGTCTTCCACCACACGCCGCAGGACACACTCGACAAACTCAGCCCCAACAGCCTGCAAATCGTCGGAGACACGGTGCTGGAGACCATCCGCGCACTCGACGCGCACTGAGCGGGAGAACGAAAGTACCACCCAAACTTCGCTTGAATGGGGCACCCGGCGGAGAGCCTTGACCAACCTCCCGCGCTCTGTACAATCGTGCGGGGAAAAATGGGAGCAGACGCAGAGTTAGGTGATTAAACCTGCGAGATGCAAGAATTCTTCAATAGCTATGCGACAGTCTTGACTGATCTTGAGAATATCGGACTTCTGTGCGGTGTAGCGCCGGGAATGAGCTGATATGTGCCCAACATCTCGCAGATTGGGCAGCGCCTTCTTTGTATTTCGTGAAAGATTCCACGTCGTCTCAGATAACGCCGCACCAACCAGGTCGGACAATTGAAAGAAGTCGCCTTGCGCATTTTTTATCTTGCCATCAAGATGGTGCGTCTCAAATGCTTCGATGATACTTGTCTCCAAAAGACGGCGCATCATGACAGCCGCCGCGTCATACCATCCTGAACTGAAACAGCCGTTCATTTGACGGCAGACTGTCATCAGGTAGCCTCGTCGTGTTTTTGCTATCAAACTCAGAGGAAACAGCCCTTCTTCTTCGGGAAGAAGGGGTGCCTGAATAGATCTCCACTTCTTGGTCTTAAGTTCATGAAATAAATTTCGGGAAAGCTCAACCCTCTGCTTGTAATTGGTACCGGCGGCAAATACAACCTCCACCATTTCAGCCATTGCAGAAATATCGCCGGCAGAGGGATCCTTCAACTGCTGAAAGCACACGACAGCATCAGTTCTGAGCTTTGCCAATTTGTCTGCATAGAAATTCAACCCTGAGAGTGGCGCACGATTGCGGCGCGCCTTCTTCGCAACATCAATGGTTTTCTCAACCAAGCGCTGCAACTGGATGTCGGGAGGATCGACTATTTCATTTTCACTTTTCGCCATTACCAGTTCGAGTACGCAAATGCTTTCTTGCCGCCGTCAGTTGCTTCACTCTTTTGTCTACGCAGTCGCTTCCGCTGACAGAGATTCTGGAGAGGGCCACTCAGACTGGTTAAGGGGATATGATGGCCTCTATTGGCTAACTCCGCCTTGACCGCAGCTATTGTCTTAGGCTTGGCAAAGAATTTATCGTCAATTAGCTCTTCGATATATGCCTGCGTTCCAGCGCGTCTCTTTGGGGTCTTTTGCGGTTCGGCCGATTTACTGCCACTGGAACCTCTCCTGCGGGCCCTCTTCGACTTCGTTGCGATATCCCGATGGGCTTCAGGTGTCCCAAGCAGGGAGTCCAAGATTTTTCCAAATGCGATTCGCTTCAGTTCTGGGTCCCTTACAGGGGCCACTGCCTGTTCAGCTTGTTTGACTAGATCCTCATAATTTGTGTCTGCCATAAGATCCTAAGCGTCTAGCAGGCTGCTGAAAAACTACTCGTAATCCACAGGGCATACATGTTACGAGAAGGCATGCGAGGCACGGATCATCAGCAGAGCCAGATGTTCAGCTATTTATCGCCGGAGACGCGAGTGC
>JBEKBO010000071.1:0-31227 GCA_050015355.1 Candidatus Korobacteraceae bacterium
ATCCTGAGCGCAGCGAAGGATCTACTGTTTGCGCGCGCTGAAAGTAAAGCAGATCCTTCGGTCGCGCAAAACCGGCGCGGCCTCAGGATGACACTGTTACGAGTTTTTCAGCAGCCTGCTAGGATTGGTGTATCCCAAGAACAATAATGCCAGCGGATCACCCGTATCTCAAGAACGATAATGCCAGCGTGTCACCCTTTCCCACCTGTCACCCTGAGGAGCGTCCGTTAGGACGCGACGTAAGGGCCCATGTATTGTATTTGCTTTTTCCGACCTTCGGGTAGCGCACGGCTAAATGCATAGATCGTCACGTCGGTTCGCTCAATTACCCCAGCGAGCCGAGCCTCGCTGGGGACCCCGACGCCGGCGAACCTCCTCACGATGACACCCGCAGCGAAGTTCAGCGCTTTTCTGTTCCATACTCCCACGACTTAGGCGATGTCCCAACAATATTTGGACAGCATTTGAACTGCCCGAATCTACGGAAGAGGCCACTCGGGGAATCAGCCGAACATCGAAATCATGCTTGCTGCATTTGATTTACTGTCACCTGCAGAATGCACCCGGCCACGCTCTCCTCCAAAAACCTTGAAATGACTAAAGATTGAGATATTTGTGAGCCGTGAGCAAATGTGCACAGATTCAGCGGTGATGGGGCTCTATCATCCTTTCTGTATACGTATCAAAGGAGAATCACATGACTTCCAAGAAACTATTTGCTGCCGCTATGGGGCCGCTCGTTATGCTAGCCCTATCGTTGCCTGTAATGGCGTAGACCAACACGGAATCCCACAGCGACAGCAGCACGACAACCACGTCGCAAGATACACCGCGACGGGCCGAAACCACTCAGACGACTGAGACTAAGAAGAAGTACAAGAACCACCACCATAAAGTAAAGGAAAGCGAAAAAACCACCACGACCACCGAACCCCGGCACAATGACGAGCAGAGAAGTACAACGACGAGCACAGAGTCCCACGAACAGCACGAGGAACACACGCAGCAATAGTCAACGGGCGTTCATAGCAAAACAAAATGTTCGCACACCGACAGTCTCTGCGCTCGAGTTTCGATCTTCGGATTCGTCGTAGGGACTTTCGCCGTGACCTAAATCAGCAAGCCTGTCCTGAGCGGCACTCTGTTTCCCGTCTCCTGATTCGTCGGCGGGTGGCCCATCCTACCCGATTTTGGTAGGGTGGGGCAGTTTACGCTCCTGCCAAAACAAAAGCCCCACCCAAACTTCGCTTGAATGGGGCACCCCTGACCGCTGCTCCCCAGCACCTCGCATGGGATAATCATCTGTTTGCCTGCCCCTCGGGAGTCTTGCAAGGGAACTGAGCAGGTGGCCACCCTCGGATTGGGGAGCTTTTGGTAGTCTAAGAAATATGGAGAGGAAAATTTTCGAAAGAGAAAACGACAGTTATCGGAGTCGCCTCGCCATTCGGAATGGTTGGCGGTGCAGGTTTTGCGGTCGACTCCCAGAACCTGGCCAGTCATTCGATGAAGATGAAGTCTGCCCGGCCTGCCGTGATCGGCTGCGCGGCCCTCGATCCTGAAACCGCGTCCCGTTCTAGCGAAGCTAGGGCGGGTAGTGCGATGCTTCCAACTGAGTTCGCCGCCCAACGCGAAACCTCCTGCCCGCCGCCTTCCCCGCACCCATTATGGGATAATCGTTGGATTGCCCTGCCCCTCCGGAGTCTTGCAGGGGAGCTGGGGCATCCAATCGGTGTGACTATGGATATGGATACGAATACGAATACGAATACGAATACGAATAAAGATAAGCGGTTTTTCTTCCAGAAATACGGCCTCAACGCGCCCGACGTGCAGCGCTATCTGGCGGCGGCACTGTCGGCCGGCGGTGACTACGCCGACCTCTACTTCGAATACATGACGGCGACCTCTCTGGGCCTTGACGAATCGATGGTCAAATCGGCTTCGCAGGGAATTTCGGCGGGCTGCGGCGTTCGCGTCATTGCCGGCGAGCGCACCGGCTACGCCTACACCGATGACCTGGCGCCGGAGAGGATTCTGCACGCGGCGCGCACGGCTGCCTTGATCGCGCAAGGTCCCTCTAAGGTTCCGGTGGTGGATTTGAAGGAGCATGCGGCTCACAACCTTTATCCGGCTGCGCCCGTCGATTCCGCGGTCACAGAGAAAGTTGACCTGATCCTGCGCGCCGACCGCGCGGCCCGCGCCTACGATCCGCGGATCACGGAAGTACGCGCCAGCTACGTCGAGGAGCTTCGCCGGATTCTCATCATCGGCTCCGACGGCACGTTTGCCGAAGACGTGCAGCCGCTGTCGCGGATGAGCGTGTTTGTCATCGCCCGCTCGGGCGAGACCTCGGCTCGCGGCACCTCGGGCGGCGGCGGACGCCACGGCATGGAAGCGTTTCTCACCGAAAAGACTCCCGAGCACTTCGCCCGGGAAGCGGCGCGGCAGGCCATCATTCAACTGGATGCGCGCGAGTGCCCGGCCGGCGAAATGGAAGTTGTGCTGGGTCCGGGCTGGCCCGGCATCCTGCTGCATGAAGCCATCGGCCACGGGCTTGAGGCCGACTTCAACCGCAAAAAGACCTCCGCTTTTTCCGGCTTGCTCGGCCGCCGCGTGGCCAGCGACAAGTGCACGGTAGTCGATAACGGTACCCTGCCCAGCCGCCGCGGCTCGCTCAACGTCGACGACGAAGGCAACGCCACCAACAACACGGTTCTGATCGAAAAGGGAATTCTCAAGGGTTATCTCAGCGACCGGCTCTCGGCCAAACTGATGGGGTTGCCGAACACCGGCAACGGACGCCGCGAGAGTTACGAGCACATTCCCATGCCGCGCATGACAAACACCTACATGCTGGCCGGCGAGGATTCTCCCGAAGACATCATCCGCTCGGTGAAGCACGGCGTCTATGCCGTGAACTTCGGCGGGGGGCAGGTGGACATTACGAATGGCAAGTTCGTCTTCTCCGCGTCGGAGGCCTACCTGATCGAAGACGGCAAGGTGACGGCGCCGCTGAAGAACGCTACCCTGATCGGCAACGGCCCCGACGTTCTTACACGGGTCAGCATGGTCGGCAACGATCTCAAGCTGGATGAGGGTGTCGGCACCTGCGGCAAGGATGGCCAGTCGGTACCGGTTGGCGTTGGCATTCCAACTCTAAAGATTGACCGCCTTACCGTCGGCGGCACGGGGAGCGCGCAATGAGCACCGAGACCGAGACGACGACCGCTGCCGCCTCGCAACTTGATTTGAAAGAGATCGCCGCCGACGTGGTGCAGCGCGCCATGCAACGCGGCGCTACGGCGGCCGAATGCGTCATCCGCGACGGCACGGAATTCTCCACAGTGGTTCGCCTGGGCGAGGTCGAAACCCTGAAGGAATCCGGCAGCAAGGCGCTCGGCATACGGGTTTTCGTCGGCCAGCGGGCGGCCAACACCTGGACCAGCGATCTTTCACAGCAAAGCCTTCAGCGAATGATCGACTCCGCCCTGGAATTGGCAAAGGTCACTACCGAGGACCCCTTCGCCAGCATCCCCGAGGCCGCGCAACTCGGCTCGATCGACGGCGATCTCGACCTCTATTACGACGACGTCAATTCGCTTTCCACGACCGATCGTATTGATTATGCCCGGCGCGCCGAACGCGCCGCGCTCGATTTCGACCCGCGAATCTCGAACTCCGAAGGCGGCTCCTTCGATGTCGCCACCGGACGCAAAGTGCTGGCCAACTCGCATGGCTTCCTGGGCGAATTCCAGCGCTCCTACTGCTCGGTTTCCGCCGTCCCGATCGCGCGCGACGAACAGGGCAAGATGCAGAGGGATTACTGGTACTCGGTTTCGCGAACCATGGGCAAGCTGGAGTCAGCCGAATCCGTCGGCCAGACGGCTGCCAAACGTACGCTGCAACGCCTCGGCGCGCGCAAAGTGAAAACCGTGCGCGTTCCCATCATTTTCGACCCCCAGGTCGCGCGTTCCCTGCTTGGCCACATCTTCGAGGCGGCCAACGGCGAGAGCATCTATCGCAACGCTTCGTTCCTCACCGGCAAGCTGGGCGAGCAGATCGCGGGTGAAAACGTCACCGTGATCGACGACGGCACCATTCCCGGGGGCTTCGGCAGCAGCCCGTTCGATATGGAGGGCGTGCCGACGCGGCGGACAGTCGTGGTCGAGAACGGCGTGCTTAAGTCGTATCTGCTGAACACCTACGCCGCCAAGAAACTTGGCCTTGCCACCACCGGCAACGCCTCGCGCGGGCTGGCCGGAAACCCCGGCATAGGCTCCGGCAACTTCTTTCTCAAGCCTGGTGCAAAGACGCCGCGGCAAATCATCGCCGATGTCAAGGATGGCCTTTACGTGACGGAGTTTCTCGGCTTCGGGGTCAATCTGGTGACCGGCGATTTCTCGCGGGGCGCCGGCGGACTTTGGATCGTCAATGGCGAGCTAACCTACCCTGTCGAGGAGATCACTGTCGCCGGGAATCTCAAGGAAATGCTGCGAAACATCTCTGAAATCGGAAACGATCTCGAATTTCGCGGCTCGGTCGCCTGTCCCACGATCCGCATCGACGGCATGACCGTCGCCGGAGAATAGAGCGGCACAGTTACGCTAGAGGCGGGTTCGCCAGTAGGTGTATGCCGATAAATCAAACTGTCATGGCGAGCGAAGTCGAGCCACCTTTTGTTCCTACTGCCGAAAACAAAGGGTGGCTCCACTCCGCGCCCGAACAGCTTCTCGCTTGTCGAACGTGAATGTCGGGTACGCAGCTTGGCTGCTCCGGCCACAGGCGCTCGGCGCTTCGGTCGCCATGACATCCTCTTAGGAATTTGGATATACCAACATGGAACCGCGCTAAAGTCTACACGCTCGACGCTTGCCGGTGGATTTTGCCTGAATTACCTGAAAAGGGTACGGTCTTGCGCGAATGCATGCGCAACCGGAGTAGAATGTGCTCCGGAGACTCAGAAGGCTCGACCACTTCCCGGAGAGGCACCTGAGGTCCCGGGGGGTTGTGGTTTGCGCCACATGGGATAACATATGCCAGACCCGCTTCCAGAGCCGTTTACTCCCTTTCAAACCCGCCAAGAGCGCAACTGGACTCCGATTCTGATCGGGATTGGAATTGTGATCGTCGTGCTTGCCGGGATCGTGATGTTGACCCGGCAGGCAAGGAAACCGGTATCCACCCCCGACCCTTACGCGCAGAAGCTACAGGTTTCGGAAGCGAAGATCAGCCGGGCCAACAACTTTGTTGGCGCCAGCGTCACCTATCTGGATTGCCGTGTGACCAACGCGGGCGACCGGACCGTCACCGGGGCGCGCGCCGAGTTGACCTTCCGCAACACTCTCAACGAAGTGGTGCAAAAGGAAATTGTCCCCATACGCGTGCTGCACACCAATAAGCTGGGCGGCTATCAGGACGTTGTAGATCTCAGCCTGGCGCCTCTTTCTCCGGGACAAACGCAGGGCATCCGCCTCGTGCTCGAGCACGTCTCCAACGACTGGAACCGGAGCTTTCCCGATCTGCGGTTCGTAAATCTCAGCTATCAATAGCCGCTCAGGAAAGCGTCAGCACGACTTTGCCGAAATTCTTGCGGCCCAGCAGCAGCCTGAAGGAATCCGCCGCAGCCTCGAATGGAAACTTCGCGCCGATTACCGGTTTCAACTGACCGCTTTCGATCCAGGGCTGCATCGCTGCCAGCGCCCGGTCAATCAGTGGGCGATTCCTCGACAGGCGGCTCAGCCACAGCCCGTGAGCGCTGAGGCTTTTTTCGTACATGGCGAGCGTATCGAACTTGGGGCGCTCGCCGCTGGAAGAACCGAATAGCACAACCCGGCCCAGAAATGCGCAGCAACGCAGGCTCTTGCCGGTGTGTTCACCCGCCAGACTGTCGAAGACGACATCTACTCCTTCGCCGCCAGTCAGCTCCTTGATCTTCTGCTCGTAGTCTTCTCGTGCGTAGTTGATGGCATGGTTAAGGCCAAGTTCCCGCAGGCGCTCCAGCTTTTCGTCGGAAGAGGCAGTGCCGAATGTCTCGAATCCCATCAGCCTTCCGAGTTGCACGGCCGCCGTGCCCACGCCTCCGGCGGCGGCGTGGATCAGCACTCGCACCGGCCGTCTGAGGTTCACCGGCGCATGATCGGGCGAGCCGATGTCGGCCACCACGCCCGCTTTCCAGTAGACCAGCCAGGCCGTGAAGTAGTTGACCGGGAAAGCTGCTGCCTGGATAGAGGTCCAGGCAACTGGCTGCGGCCAAATGGAGTTGCGCGAAATGGCAATTTCGCCGGCCCAAGCGTCCTGTTGCGTATAACCCATCACGCGCTGGCCGGTGCCTTTGATGGTGCCGGCAAATTCCCGTCCCGCGACGTAGGGAGGCTTGGGACCTCCGGGGTAAAGCCCCATGGCGCTGCGGATGTCGGCGAAGTTCACTCCCACGGCTTCCACCTTGACCAGAACCTGGTCGGCGGTTGCAGCCGGTTCCGGAACCTCGCGCAGCTCAAGCCCGTCCGGGCCTTCAAAACGCGTCACGACAATTGCTTTCATCGTCTTTCCAATTCCCCTGGGTTGCCGGCGCAGCGGCGGATTTGTCGACTTGCGAGGAATTCACTCCAGGCGCCACTGTTGCGCTATTTGGGTGTCCGGGCATGAGCGAATACTAGCGCCAGCTTGGCTTCCGCCGTGCCGGGGTCCAGGCAGCGTATAGCTTGCCAACTGGCAGGCTCTCCTCGGCGGTGATTTTACGCGCTTCCAGATCGCCGATGTTGGATTTTCGCTTCGCCGATCCGTTATTCAGCATCTTTCAAGATGGACAGGCCGTCGCGCCTGCTTGTACGTTGCAGCGGCCAGCCACGGGCGGCGCGTTTGGGGCTGCTGGTATACTCGTCTAACCCCTTGGTGCCGTGCGGAGTGGCGCGGCACTGCGGACCGATTTAATAGTTGGTTGTGTTTAATAATCGGTTGTGCTGACTGGAACGTTTGTCATTCTGTCCGTACTTGTCACGATCCTTGGATTCTTTTTAGACGACCGGGTCGCACAAGCATGGACCTTGCAATGAGGTCCGCTTGGAACTACTAATTATTCGTGCGCTGTTTGTTCTTGTAGTCGGACTCGCCTCTTACTTCCTGGAGCCGTTTGGCTTGACTCGGTTGGTTGACGCAGTGGTGGGCGTCGCGCTGGGAGGCGCCGTCATCCTGTTCGAGATCCGCCTTCGCAGCGTCAGCCTGAAACGGCTGATTGGGTCCGCAATCGGTAGTGTTCTGGGAATTATCGGCGCTTACCTCTTCTGCGCGGTGATCCGCTACAGCATTCAAAGCGGGCCAACGCAGAGCTTTCTGCAACTAACGGTCATCCTGATCATGTCCTACGTCGGTTTGATCGTGGGCGCAAGCAAGGGAGATTTGCTGAACCTTTCGGCGCTCGGCGGAATCTTTGGCGGGGAGAAGCAAGGCCGGCGGAGTTACAAAATCCTCGACACCAGCGTCATCATCGATGGCCGCATTGCCGATATTGCCGAAACCGGATTCCTCGATGGTGTGCTGACGATTCCATCGTTTGTCCTGCGCGAACTGCAACTGGTGGCCGATTCAGCCGACTCGCTGAAGCGCAACCGCGGCCGCCGCGGACTTGACATCCTGCAACGCATTCAGAAGATCACGACCTTGCAGGTGCAGATCGAAGGCAAGATCGTCACCAACGACTTCAATCTCAACAAGGTGGCGCAGCTCCACGGCGTCGCCGTGCTGAACATCAACGAGCTGGCCAATTCGCTGAAGCCGATCGTTTTGCCCGGCGAAATCATGAAGGTATTCATCCTCAAGGAGGGCAAGGAATACAACCAGGGTGTGGCTTATCTCGATGACGGCACCATGGTCGTGGTCGACAATGCCCGCAAAATGATAGGCAAAACGGTCGATATCTCGGTCACCTCGGTTCTGCAAACCACGGCCGGCAAGATGATCTTTGGCAAGTTTGACGAGCGTGGCATGAGCAGCATGGCGCGTCCGGAACCGAGACCGCCAGACCTCCGCAAGAGCAATCCGCAACCGTCGCTGGTTCCCGAGAATTCGAACTCGAGCGCCAGTTCTTCGTCGAGTGCGGGGGCAATCGCGCCGGCGAACGGAACCACCGAACCGCACTGAGCGGTATGGCTTCGATGGCAGGTACGGGGTCCCCGGCGAATGCCGCTTTTGCGTTCGCTGGGGTGGAAGACAAAGGCCCGGCATCCGGGCCTTTCCGTTTCCAGGCAATTTCCCGGCTCTTGGCGGTTCGGCTCCGGGGCGGTGATTGCGTCTCCTTGGCTGGGATTATTTCCCTAAGGCCAAACACAGGATTTGAAAGTTCTCTGCCTTGCCTTGTATACTGCTGACCCCTATGAAAGTAATGGTAATTATTCCCGCCGCCGGCCTTGGCACCCGCATGGCGTCTTCCACGGCCACTGCTCAGGGCAGGACCCGCAGCAAGCAATTCGCTCAACTGGAAGGCGTTCCGATCCTCATACACACGCTCCGCAAGTTCGCGCAGACGCAGGAAATCAGCGAAATTTGGGTGGCTATGCGGAAATCCGAGTCGGAGCTGTTCCGGGAGGAGGCCCGGAAGCACGATCTTGGTCAGAAGGTGCATATCGTCGAGGGCGGTGAACACCGGCAGCAATCCGTCGCCAACGCGCTGAACGCGTTGCGCGCCGCCGAGGACGATATCGTGCTGGTGCACGATGCGGTGCGTCCGTTTGTCACCTCCGAGACTATCGCGGCGGTCATTGCCGCCGTAAAAAAGCATGGTGCAGCAATCGCCGGCGTGCCGGCCGTCGACACCATCAAGCAGGTCGAGCGCACCGCCGACGGAGCCGTGATCACGACTACCATCCCGCGCGAGATGATAGTGCAGGCACAAACGCCGCAGGGGTTCCGCTTTGGAGTGCTGAAGAAGGCGTTCGACGACGCCACCGCCGAGGGCTTCTTGGGCACCGATGAGGCTTCTCTGCTGGAGCGCCTTGGTCAGCCTGTGCACGTGGTGATGGGCTCCGCCCGCAATATCAAGATCACAACCCCGGCTGACCTCGAATTGGCCGAGTTCTTCATTTCCCTGGAAGATCGCCGCAAGGCGAGCATTTCCGGCTGAAGAACCGCAACAGACAGCGGCGGCAGGCGGTTGCGAGACACTTCCCGGGACAGGCCTGTCCGGCAGTGTGGCAGGCGGTGAAGCTACTTTATGCGAATCGGTTACGGTTGGGACTCACACGAATTCAAGCCCGGCATTCCACTCCGGATCGGCGGCGTTGAACTGCCGCACGACAAGGGACTCGCCGGCCACTCCGATGGCGACGTGCTGCTGCACGCGCTGACCGATGCGCTGCTGGGCGCGGTTGCGGCGGGAGACATTGGCGCCTTCTTTCCGCCAAGCGATCCTAAGTGGAAGGGAGCGAACTCGGTTATTTTCGTCGAGGAAGCGATGCGCCACGTGGAAAAAGCCGGCTATGCGGTGACCAATGCCGATACCACGCTGATTCTGGCCGCTCCCAAGATCGGGCCTCACGCCGCCCGCATTCAACAGCGCCTGGCCGAATTGCTCAAAGTGGACTGCAACTGCGTCGGTGTGAAGGCGAAAACACCGGAGGGAATGGGGACCGACAACGCCGCCATCGCACACGCCGTGGTGCTGCTGGAAAAGCGCAACGACGGCCGGCTTGACATGATGGAGGCCGTCGAGGCCCTGCCGCAGGAGGTCGTGGATGAGATGGTCGAGGAGGTACTCGAAACTATCAACCCTCCTACGTCCAAGAAGATGTAGCGAAATTGAGGCGTTAAGGCGGCGTTGAGCGGGGGTGGGAAGCGAAGCCACAGCATGTCGCATATATAGTCATGCTGAGCGAAGCGAAGCATCCGGAGGGACTGCCCTACTCCGCTTCTTTTCCAGTTCCTGAAAGACCTTCATGAGGTTTTCCAGCAGCAAAAACAGGGTCTGGTTTACTCGCTTCAAATCGGTCAGGAAGTAGCTCAGGTTCAAGACAAGCAGATTCTCACCGACCACGTCAAAGATCGCGTTTTCCAGCAGCCGCGCATGCTTGATGAGCAACGGAACGGAAAAGCCTTGGCGATACCTGACTTTGGCCCAATGCGCGACGACACGCGCGGTCTCACCGCGCGCATTGTCCGGGTCGGGAGAATCCAGCACATCGGCCAGCATGCCCAGGACCGGCCCGATGGGAGCGACACGATCCTCCTCGCTAATTCGCAGGACCATGAGTTCGGGATCTGCCTTCATCAGTGCCAGCGTCCGATGCACAATTTCATTCGACAACTCCCGCAGCAAGCCGGAAAGGCGTTTGCAGGGAAGGAACCGGTGGCGAACGGGATTTTTTAGTTTTTCTTCAATCTCGGCGAGTAGTGAAGACACGCTTGCCGGCTTGATCAGGCAGCCATCCACCTGGCTGCGAATTGCCTGTAGCGCCGCTTCCAGTGCTGGATACCCGGTAAGAATAAAGTTGATGCACTCCGGTTGCGTGCGGCGCATGCCGCTGACCACCGTATATCCATCTCCGGGTTGACCGATGTTGAGATCGGTGATCAGCACGTCGAAAGAGCGGGAGGTGATCGCCGCCAAGGCTTCGGCGACCGTGCCAACGCAGAATACGTCATATCCGTGTAGGGTGAGTATCCGGGGTACGGTCTCTCGAATAGCTGCTTCGTCATCGACAAACAAAACTCGGGCAACTGCCACCGAACACCTCCCAAGAAAGCGGGCCTTTGCCCTTGCCTTGGATTCGATGCAAGTTTCCGGAAAGGAGAAACTCACTTCCAGACCAGATTCGCGGAAGGTATACCCCGCGAAGGAGCTGGTCGTCGAGCCCGGCGGTGATATATAGCAGTGATATATAAGGGCTTACCGTCTATGAAATTGCTCTAACGGAGGGTGTCAAAAACGGCCTCGCCCCGGCTAGCCAGTCTGCTAACGGACCGGGAATGGCACGAGAGTGTTGGCCATGACACTGATGGGGATTTGGAATACACCACCAAGGGAATAGCTCTAGCCCTTAGCTGATGGCTTCGGGTCAGCGTTTCTGCCCGGTCGATTGGGGTGAGCGTTGCCCCTTTTCGATCTTGGCCCAAGTATCTTTCAGGGCCACGGTGCGGTTGAACACCGTTTTGCCGGGGCTCGAATCGGGATCGACGCAAAAGTACCCGAGGCGCTCGAACTGATAGCGGCTTCCCGCGGCGGCATTCGCCAGCGACGGTTCGAGCTTGCAACCGGTCAGCACCTGCAACGAATGCGGATTGAGGTTCGCGGTGAAATCCTGTCCTTCCTCGATTTCGTTCGGGTTTTCCTTGGTGAAAAGATTGTCGTAGAGGCGCACTTCAGCGCCGGCCGCATGGCTGGCTGAAACCCAGTGGATTGTTGCCTTCACTTTGCGCCCGTCCGGAGCGTTTCCGCCCCGGGTCGCCGGGTCATAAGTGCAGTGAACTTCGACGACCTCGCCTTTGCCATCCTTCACCGCGCTGGTGCAGGTGATGAAGTAGCCTCCGCGCAGACGCACCTCGCGTCCTGGCGACAAGCGAAAATACTGCTTCGGCGGCGTCTCCCGGAAGTCGTCCTGCTCGATGTAGAGCGCGCGAGAGAATGGAACTTTTCTCGTGCCGGCGGCCGGATCTTCGGGATTGTTGACCAGCTCAATCTCTTCGACTTGGTTCTCCGGGTAGTTGTCGATTACGACCTTCAGCGGCCGCAACACGGCCATCGCGCGTGGCGCGCGCTTGTTCAGATCTTCGCGCACGAAGTGTTCGAGCATGGCCAGCTCGGTCTTGCCGCTGGTTTTGGAAACCCCTACCGCCGCGCAGAAATTGCGCAGTGCCTCGGGCGTGTAGCCGCGCCGCCGGATGCCCGACAAGGTCGGCATGCGGGGATCGTCCCAGGCTTTGACGCGGCCTTCCTGCACCAGTTGCAGCAGCCTGCGTTTGCTCAACAGCGTGTAGGTGAGATTCAGGCGGTCGAACTCGGTCTGCTGCGACGGAAAAATGCCCAACTGCTGAATGAACCAGTTGTACAGCGGCCGATGGTCTTCGAATTCCAGCGTACACATGGAATGCGTAACCCGCTCAATGGAGTCGGACTGCCCATGGGCGTAGTCGTACATCGGGTAGATGCACCACTTGTCGCCCGTGCGGTGATGCTCGGCGTGCACGATGCGGTACATTACCGGATCGCGCATGTTCAGGTTCGGCGAGGCCATATCGATCTTGGCGCGCAGGGTACGAGAGCCATCCGGGAACTCGCCGGCCCGCATACGCTGGAACAGATCCAGGTTTTCCTCAACCGAACGGTTGCGATACGGGCTGTCCTTTCCGGGCTCAGTCAGGTTTCCGCGATACTCGCGCACCTGCTCCGCAGTCAGATCGTCGACATAAGCCTTTCCGGTTCGAATGAGCTGCAAGGCCCACTCATAGAGCTGATCGAAGTAGTCAGAGGCATAGTAGAGCCCGTCCCACTCAAAGCCGAGCCAGCGCACGTCCTCCATAATGGAATCGACGTACTCGGTCTCTTCCTTTTCCGGATTGGTGTCGTCGAAGCGCAGATTGGTCTTGCCGCCGAACTCGTCGGCCAATCCGAAGTCGAGGCAAATTGCCTTGGCGTGCCCGATGTGCAAATAGCCGTTCGGCTCCGGCGGAAAACGCGTCTGGATGGTCGCGTCCCCGAACTTCTTCGTCCTGATATCTTCGATGAACATGTCGCGTATGAAATTAGTAGGAGTGCTCGCGGACTCGGCGGGGGCTGTGGCGTCGGTATCGGTTTTATTGTTAGGCATGTGCATACAGTTCGATCTTATCGCAACAGAATCACCGTCAAAGTGCTGAGCTGCGAAACGAATGCTCTACTCCGGATTCTGCGGGCCCGCGACGGGTGGCGCAGGGCTTTAGCCCTGCGGTCCGGCCACTGAAATTGTGTGCGGCTTTACAGGTTGCTAAGAAACTGTTCTCCGAGGTGTCATCCTGAGCGCAGCGAAGGATCTGCTGTTTGCGCCTGCTGAAAATAAAGCAGATCCTTCGGTCGCCCAAAACCGGCGCGACCTCAGGATGACACTGCTGCGAGTTTTTCAGCAGCCTCTTTAGCCGCTGTCAGTCTCAATTACTAAGATAGCAGGGCTGAAGCCCTGCGCCACCCCAGGGATTTTGCCTGGCATTGCTGAACAGAACAGTAGGGATAAAGCTCACTCTACCCACCTGTGCTTCGCCACCTGAACAACATGGCCTTCAGCCGCTCCGCAAGCCTTGCTACGAGTGTCCGCGCTATTCAATTTTCCGAATCGCCTGCTCGATTCGCTCCAGGCTCTTCTCCCGGCCCAGCACTTCCAGCGTCTCGAACAGCGGCGGCGCCTGCTTGCGTCCGCAGACGGCTACGCGGATGGGCTGGAACATCTGCCCGGCCTTGATCCCCAGCTCCTGGGCGGCGGAGCGCAGCGTGGCTTCCAATGCCTGATGGTTGAATCCGTCCGCTGCGGGTTGCTCTGCAGGGGCCGCCGCTGTTGCCGGGATGGCGGCCAGCAATTCCTGCGAACGCCGCAGAATCCGCAGGGCCATTGCGGCATCGCCTTTCTGCGGGATCAACTCGGCGCTGTCGTAGGGCGGCAGCCGGTCGACCAGGAAGAAATCCGCCACCGCGAACACGTCGCGCAGCAGCTTGATGCGCTCGCGAATGAGCGGCGTAATCTGCAACATTCGGGCCGGGCTTACGTCGTAGTCCGCGGCGCGCACCACCGGCAGCAGCCGCCGGCTCAACTCCTCGACCGGCAGGGCGCGGATGTGTTCGGCATTGAGCCACACGGCCTTGGGATCGAAAGGATCTTCTTCCTTGAAATTGATCACCGCATTGGCGCGATGGATTCCCTCCAGCGAGAAGGCGTCGACCAGTTCCGGCCGGCTCATCTGCTCGCGGTCGTTCTTCGGCGACCAGCCGAGCAGACACAGGAAATTCACGAACGCCTCCGGCAGAAAACCGGCGTCGCGGTAGGTGGTCACGCTCACGACCGGTCCGTGGCGGCGCTTGGAGAGCTTGCTTCCATCGGGCGCCACCAGCAAGGGAAGATGCGCAAACTGCGGCGGCGCGGCGCCGGCGGCCTCGAAGATCAGCCAGTGCTTGAACGTGTTTGAGAGATGATCCTGGCCGCGAATGATATGGCTGATGCGCAGGTCGGCGTCGTCGGCGCAGGATGCCAGATGATAGGTCGGCATGCCGTCGCTGCGCAGCAAGGCGAAATCTTCAATGTCGGCCGTGGACTTCACCTGCTCGCCGTAAACGGCATCGGCGAAGCGCACTTGCTCCTCGCTGTCGCGCGGCACGCGGAAGCGTAACGCAAAAGCTTCTCCGGCGGCGGCGCGGCGGTCGCTTTCCTGGCGGGAAAGCTCCCGCATGCCGGCATTGAACAGCCACCCGGGACCCGCCGGGCTCTCGCTCTCCTCTGTCCGCGCGGGCGTAAAGTCGCGATAGGCGAGTCCCTTCTGGAAAATCGCCTCGGCCATCTGGCGGTGCAGAGCCAGGCGCTCGGACTGCTTGTATTCTTCATCCCAGCCAAGATCGAGCCAGCGCAGACCCTCGAAAATAGAGGTCAGCGAAGCCTCTGTGTTGCGCTCCACGTCGGTGTCATCGACACGGAGAACCATCGTCCCGCCCTGGTGGCGGGCATAAAGCCAGTTGAAGATGAAAGTGCGCGCGCTCCCGACGTGCAAAAAGCCCGTGGGAGAGGGCGCAAAACGGACTCTGACCATAAGTTTTAGTATAAACGCCCCGCCAAAGAGGACATCAACGGACGGCGAGCTGGCTGGCTTCGTTCCGGCGGCTGGCATGAACGTCTGTTGGGACCGTACCTTTTTGGGACTGCACCTTTTTGGGAACGTACCTTTTTGGGGCCACACTTTGGCCGGGGATTACTAACGTCACCTAGACGGGGGCGAAACATCCCCCTAAAGTGGGTGAAGGAAAACGTATGTCGCGTGCGTTCAGCTTCATCGCGTTAATCATTGTCGCCGGCCTCGGAATCTACCTGTACATGCGTCAGGCACAGGCGGTCTCGCCGGCTCCGGGTTCAAACCCCTCCGTCACCGTGAATCTGGTGACCGTGCAGCAGGACTTGTTGCAGATCGCTCGCGCCGAGCAGCAGCACATTGCCTCCGACGGGCATTACCTCACCCTGCAAGAGATGCGCGATGCCGGCGACACCGGTCTGCCGCCCGACTCGCGCGGCGCCTACAACTACGCGGTGGATCTCTCCGAAAACTCGTTCAGCGTGACGGCAACTTACTCCGGAAGGCCGAACGCCGGAGTTCCTCGGCTGTTGCGCACCGGTCCCCAAATGACGATAAGTTCAGAGTAACCGGAACCGCCCTATCCCTTGATATTCGGGCTCTGAGCGGGATTCTTGCGCTTGTGATCCGTGGCGCTGCGAACCACCTTCACATCGAACGCGAACTCCTGTGTGTGCGGCGGAAAGCATTGACGGTCGCTGCATGCTTGGTAGCGCAATTCGCCGCGCACTCGGTAGGTGCCGGGCGAAACCGCGTCGGTGGTCTTCAGCACACCCGTAACGTTAAACGTCCCCGAGTAAACACTCAGTTTCTCTTCCGGCATGAAGGGCAATGCCATCTGTTCTCCGGCGGGGTACTCGATTTTTCCCACCAGCATCTCCGAAGGCGGACTGAGCTTGACCGTGGTCGGAATCAGGATTTCCTGGGTCGGCTTGTTGGAGTTGATGTGGAAGCCCGAATTGATGCGAAAACTCATCTTCAGCGTCGCCGATTTGCCGGGCTGGATGGTGACGGGCTCGATCGGTAAAACCGTGACGCCAGGACCGCCGAAACCCTGCGTCTGCCCCGCCGCGGAAGCGAAAAGCGCCGCCAGCAAAATCAGGCAAACCAGCATGCGAGTTCTCATAGCGCTCCTGTTTACGCCGGCCGCAGGCGTCTGCTCTGGAGGGTTGATGCGGAAGGCGCCAGCGCTTTTTTCACCTGCTCTTCTATTTCCTTGCGGTTGATCAGGCCCTGCACGTGCGAGACGATTTTCCCGTCGCGGCCAATATAGAACGTATCCGGCAGAAACTGAACATCGCCGTAGGCCTGGGCGACAGATTCCTTGCCCCGCAACACCGGGTAATTCACGCCTAACCGTTTGGCGAACGATTCAATCGTCTTCTGGTCCGAGTCGTCCATGGCCACGCCGATCACTTGCAGTCCTTGTGCCCCGTAGCGCTGCTGCAAATCGACGAACCAAGGCATCTCTTCCTTGCAAGGCGGACACCACGTTGCCCAGAAGTTCAACAGCACGACTTTTCCATGATAGTCGGAGAGCCGGACATTCTTGCCCGCCAGGTCTTTCAACTCGAAATCGGGCGCCAGTTTTCCCTTTGCGTCTCCGCTGATCCTCGCCGGGTCCGCGGCTCCGCCGTGCGAGCGGTTTGCCAGGTGGCGTCCAGCGAAAAACATCGCCGCCACCAGCACCACCAAAAGCACAGCGGTAGGTAGATTGATTTTCACGCCGGCCTCACATTAGAGCGGTTTCAAATGGTCTAGAGCGCGAATCGATTCAGAAAGCCAAGATATCCGGAGAGCATGCTGAAACGTCCAAGCGCAATCAGGACTCCGAAAACGATCAGCAGAATGCCGCTAACGACCTCTACCGTATGTAGATGCCTGCGGAAGCGCGAATAGAACCCGAGAAAACGGTTCACCCCGATTGAGGTGAGCAAAAATGGGACAGCCAACCCGAGCGAGTAGACCGCCAGCAGAAGAATTCCCTTGGCAACCGTGTCCTGCGAACCAGCCAGGACGAGGATGCCGGCCAGAATAGGCCCTATGCACGGGGTCCAGCCGAAAGCGAACGCGAAACCGACCAGGAACGCCCTGAGCGGACCGGCGGCTTTCATGCTGTGCAAGCGCTTATCGGCATAGAGCGCCTTTATCTTGACCAGCCCGGTCAGGTGAAGTCCGAAAATGATGATCACGGCCCCGGCAATCATCGCCAGCTCGCGGTGAAACTCGCGCGTCAATTGTCCAACGGAGGTGGCCACCGCTCCCAGCGAGATGAACACCACGCTGAAGCCGGCAATGAACAGGCATGAATTCAGCATGACCGCGCGCAACATCCGCCGGTCCGCCGATTGCAGGTTCTCAACCGTGGCGCCGGAGATCAGCGAGACATAGCCGGGCACCAGCGGAAGCACGCAGGGCGAAAGAAATGAAAGCAGCCCCGCAAGGAACGCGGCGATGGGCAACGGCAATGCCGACATGTTTATATTCTAGCGCGGAGTCTCTCGCCTGTGTAAAGCGCCGGAAATCAGCGTCATGCAAGCCGGTTCCTGGGCCAACCCTAAATCCGCTTTAAAGAGATTAGATCGGTTCCCTGGGTGTATCAGATTCCCCCTAGGATGTCATGGCGACCGGAGCGAAGCGGAGTGGAGCCACCCTTTGTTTTTGGCGGCTGAGACAAAAGGTGGCTCGACTTCGCTCGCCATGACAGTCTTGATATGACGGTATATACCTGATGGGGAACCACCGATTCGCGCGCGCGGGATGTAGCTGCCGCGCTCAGCCGCAGCCCGCAGCACGACTTCCTATTTCCGCAACCCGCTCCAGGTCTCGGAGGTCACGATCGAGTTGCTCGGGTTGTGCGGATCGTATTTGACGCTGGCGGGCCGCCCCAGGCTGCGGGAGGGCACGTCGACGAACTGGCGCAGGTGCGTCACGTCCTGCGAGCACTCGTACTGCACACCGGCGACATCGTAGGTGTAGACCAACAGTTGCTGCGGCCCGAGCTTAGGGTCTTCGATTTCGGTCACGTCCAGGACCGTGCCGTCGGTCAAGCGGCCTATGGCGTTCAGTTTTGCGCGGCGCCGGCGCTCGCGCTCTTCCGGAGATTTACGACGGCTGGCAAGCCAGACGGCCACGCTTCCGGAGGCCAGGGCGACGCCGCCGGCAGCCAGCAGAACAATACGAAATGGAATCATACTTTCAATCGACGCCGAAGGTTATTCGTTGACCACCGGATTGCGCAACGTACCGATGCCTTCGACGATCACCTCAACGGTATCACCGGAGTTCATGGAGCTTACGCCCGGAGGAGTTCCCGTAGCGATGATGTCGCCTGGCACCAGCGTCATCACCTCGCAGATGTAGCGCATCATGTAATCGATGCTGAAGATGAAATCGCGAGTGTTGCCATCCTGCCGCACGGCGCCGTTTACCAGCGCCTGCACGCGAAGCTGCGAGGTGTCGAGCCCGGTTGCGATGACCGGGCCAACCGGACAAAACGTGTCGAAACCTTTGCCGCGGGTGAACTGGCCGTCTTTTCTCTGCAGATCCCGCGCGGTAACATCGTTGAGACAGGTGTAGCCGAGAATGTAATCGCGAACATCTTCTTTCGGCCGCAGTTTGTGGCAGGTGCGCCCGATGACGATCGCCAGTTCCGCTTCGTGATCGACCCGGTTGGAGATTTTCGGCCGCACGATCTTGCCGCCGGGAGGCAGCAGTGATGAAGGAGGCTTAAAGAAAAGAAGCGGCTCTTCCGGAACCAGGTTTCCCAGCTCCTTGGCGTGTTCGACGTAGTTCCGCCCCAGGCAGACGATCTTTGTCACCAGGGGAAACGGAATCAGCAGCATCGCCAAGTCTAGCGGAATCGGCTTGGGCAAGGATTTTGCGCCGGCGGGGTCGGGTAGCGACACGCTGCCGGGCATCCCCGACTCGCTCATTTCCAGGTGTGGACCACTCATCCGGGCGGTGATGACATCCTGCCCGTTCTGGTTTTCGACAAGGCCGTAGTGAACTCCATCTCTGTCAACAAAACGGCAAAAACGCATAAACGAAACCTCGAAGTTATGGTTGGGGTATCGATTCCACGGCGGTTTCAGAACGTGCGCTTTGGTTGCCTCGCTCGTCGACCGCACTTACCGAGTAAATAAAACGATGTCCGGCGACGACGTTCTCGTCCCGGAACGCGGGAGCCTTCACCAGTTGACGGTTAATCTGGCGCGCCGCTTCTCCCGGCTCGCTGCGGAATACGTTGTAGCCCGCAAGATCGGCTTCCGTGTTCGGAGCCCACGTCAGGTCGATGAACGGCTTTTGCCCCACTCCCGAGAATACAGCCTGAAGGCCGGTCGGAATCGCTGGAGGAAAGATATCATGCGGGAAAACATGAATGACAGGCGAATCGTCGCCCTCGAATTCCATCTGTTCCCCAGCGGCCAACTGCACCCGGGTCACGCTCGTCACTCTGTAATCATAAGCATGCTCCCACTCAAAGCTGCGATCGCCTACCGTTTCCGCACCAGCCTTCGCAGCCAACTCCTGTATCAGCGTGTAGTCGGGAGCGTTCGCCAGCTTGCGAAATACGCGATAGAAGAAGCGAAGATTAGCGGCACCGGGGAGTAGCTCAGGCGCTGTCCAACTGAGGACCACCGAGTCGGCCGTGACCTCGGCGCGCAAATCGTTGGGCGCAGGCAACGACGGAGCCAACGAAACCCGCACCTGATTGGAAAGACCCGCGCTCTTGTCGCGCCGGTTCCGGACCTCGACGGCATAGGTGGCAAACTGCGTTGCGCTCTGCATCTGCGGACTCAGCGCGTCCTCGAACATTACCTGCGGGCGCCGGCCCGCTACCGGGGACAGGGAGTGCAGATCCTCCGGACGCAACTGCTTTACGACTTGGCATTCCTTCATCGGAAACTCGCCAATGGCGCGGCAGATCACGGTCGGCCCCAGTCGCCGGATGTTCTGGCGATCCGTCGTCTGCATCGGTTCGGTCCAGGTAAGCACCACACGGCCACCTTTCCGCATGGCGGCTAGATCGTCGACCGGACGCGGCAACGCCAGGGACGGCGGCATGGGAACACCGGGCGCGCCGCAACCGGCGGCGCACCACAATAGACCGATGACGAGGATGCAAGTGAAGGCAGTCTGATTCCGCATGTGCGAGCAATCAGCCTAACACCCGGAACCGGTAACGGAAAAGTCTTGAACTCTGAAACGGCGCAAAATTCGCCCGCTTCAGCTCCCGGACACCGAACTCATGCGATCCCGATACGCGGCATAGTCCGGCACGAGGCGTTCGTAACTGCTTCTCATCAGCGGTGAGGAAATCATGAAATCGGCCGAGGAGCGATTGCAGGCAACCGGAATGTTCCACACGTTTGCGATTCGCAGCAGCGCTTTGATATCCGGGTCGTGCGGCAACGGTTCCAGCGGGTCCCAAAAAAAGATGACGAAGTCGATTTCCGCTCCCGCAATCTTTGCGCCAATTTGCTGATCGCCGCCCAAAGGGCCGCTCTCGAGCTTGTGGATCGGGATCTCCAACTGGTTTTCCAGAAGCTGTCCGGTGGTGCCGGTTGCGTACAGGTTGTGATCAGCCAGCAGGTCGCGATTGAAGTGGGCCCACTCGAACAGGTCCCGCTTCTTGTTATCGTGAGCGACCAGGGCAATGTTCTTCTTGGGAGACATTGGCAGGATGTTATGTTTTTTCAATATGATAATTACCCCTTAGCCATTTTCGCGCACCCAGGTTACAGCGTGGTGAATCTTCGGGCGAGCTGTTTTGACGATACCAGTATTAGATGCCCGGAAGTGCGCTCCTGGTGCAATGTGCGGCTTTTTGCGAAAGAGGCGCACGGATTCCCAACCGCTGCGCCGTTGATAGCAAGCGGATTTTCCCGGTGAAATCCAGATAGCGCAATCGCGATCCGCGCAGATGCTTGATTGCATTGATTTTTCGTCGCTATGTCACTGTATCTGGGGCGGTGCTTGTGCAATAATCCGCGCACGATAGATGTGCCTGTCGTATTTGTATCTATGTTTGTGTACCCATCTTTTTCAGTGCACTGGAGGTGTTGTGAGAACAACTCATAAACTAATCGTCCTGCTATTGGGCGTGTTTGTGCTGATGGTTGCTTCGCTGGCATTTGCCCAGGCCCCGAAGCCGCCGACGAGCGTAGTTCTTCCGGCGCCAAATGGCGCGGTGACCTTCGACCACGCGGCACACATCAAGGTCGGCAAATGCGCCGAGTGCCACCATGCGTCGAAAGCGCAGAAGCCATCGAAGTCCCCGACCGAGAAGTGCGGCGATTGCCACACTAAGACGGCGACTCCGCCGGTAACGACGAAGTTGCAGGCTGCTTTCCATAATCCAACCGCCACGGCCGGAACCTGCATAGATTGCCACAAGAAGCAGAACGCGGCCGGCAAGAAGGCACCCGCAAAGTGCACCGATTGCCACAAGAAAGCCTAAGCGGCATTCTGTTGAGAGCATGCGAACCCGCGACTCAAATCGCGGGTTCACTGTTTGCAGTCGGATTTCTGCGAAGGGAAGAACGTGCCGGCTGAGCTTGCGCAGGCTGTCTCACGGGATATGCCTTTAGCAGGTCTCAATCGGCATTGTCGGAAGCGGCTTGCAGCGCCATCTTCGGCAGACGGCCGGCCATCTCGGCTCCGGCGTCGGACGGCAAAGTAAAGGCGGAATAGGCCGACGATGCGGTGATCAGTCCCATGATGAGAAGAGCCGGCCAGAAATCGCTTGCCACAATGGTTCCGTGCCTTTGCAGGAAGCTGGATGCCTGCAAAGCAAACGCGCCCACGGTAACGCCCATTCCAAGCGACAGTTGCTGCACGGTGGCGTACATGCTGGTGGCTTGGCTGACAAGCGGGTCGGGAATGTCGGCGTAAGTGATCGCATTCAGGGACGTAAACTGCAAACTGCGGACGCATCCACCTAACAGAAGCACAAGGAAGATGATCAGATGCGGTGTTCTTGCCGTGAAAAGTGCCATCACGGCCACGCTCGCCGCCGAAAGCAGGGCATTGTAGGCGAGCACCGAACGGAAACCATATATCCGTAGAAGCATCCTGATGGCGCTCTTGATGAACAAAGCGCCGACCGCCGAGGCGCAGGTCAGCAGTCCTGATTGCAGCGGGCTCATGCCGAAACCCAGTTGCAGCAGCAGCGGCAGCAGGAGCGCGATCGAGCCGATCCCAATCCGAAATAGAGAGCCGCCGCCAACTCCGACCAGGAATGTCTTGATCTTGAACAGCCCGAGATCCAGCAGTGGTGTTTCGGTGCGCCGGGCAAGGCGGAAATACGCATAGGTAATGACGGCGCCAAGTACGATGCTTCCAACCGCGAACTCTCGCGGCAGCAAGCGCTCGCTGATCGTGCTCAGCCCAAACATCAACAACGACAACCCTGTCGCCGACGTGATGAAGCCGGTCACGTCCAGCCGCGGGACCTCAGCCTCGCGGATATTCTCCATAAAGCGAAGTGCGAGAAAAATGCCCAGGATGCTGATCGGAACGTTGATGAAAAAAATCCAGCGCCAACTCAGGTAGGTGGTGATGAAGCCGCCCAGCGGCGGACCAACCAGCGGCCCGAACAACGCTGGAACAGTCAGGTAATTCAGGGCGGTAACCAGCTCGTCCCTGGAAACCGTTCTCACAATTACGATTCGCCCCACCGGCACCATCATGGCGCCGCCGATGCCCTGCAAGAAACGCGCCGTCACGAAGAAAGCAAAAGAACGGGCCATGCCGCACAACATCGAGCTGACCATGAAGGTCGCAATCGCCGCGCAAAAGACGGTTCGCCCGCCAAACTTGTCGGCCATCCAGCCGGAGATCGGTATGAAGACGGCCAGGCTCACCAGGTAGGCCGTCAACCCGAGTTTGAGCACGATCGCATCCATGCCCAGATCGCGGGCAATCATCGGCAACGATGTGGTGATTACAGTCCCGTCGACATTCTCCATTAACAGAGCACAGGCGACGATCAGCGGGACGAAAAGCTCCGGCCGGATCTTGGGCCAGAGCCTCCGGCCAAATAATCTCTCCGTTAAAGAATTTGAGCGACGTGCGGGTAATGCGTCAGCTATTTTTTCAGGATCTTCTAGAATTTTTGCCACGAGTTCTTATAAATAGTATCTCTGTTTTGCCGCGAAGTCGCAAACCAGCGGACCTATGAACTCCGCGAAAAGACCTTTCCGCCAAGCACGGCACGACTGGTCTCTAAGAGATTCGCCCGAATGAGCGGAAGCGGCCTGCCTTCGACAGCCGCTCCTAAATAATCTGATGCATGTGAGCTTGAGCGGTTTCAAAATAGTGTGCCTGGCTTCAAGGGCATACCGTTCGCGAAACTGATCTAAGATGGAAACCGTATGCCGCGAAACGAACGAGACGCCTGGAACCAACGCTATCGTGAGGGATCGCACGGCGGAAGCGGCCCCGACCCGTTCCTGATCAAGAGCTGCGAAGAGTTCATCCAGCCCTTGTTCCCCGCGGGTGGCACGGCGCTGGACGTCGCCGGCGGCGCCGGCAGGCACGCCGTATATCTTGCTGAGCGCGCCTGGCGCGTGACGCTGGCCGATATCTCCGAGTTGGGAATCGAGCGTGCGCGCGACTTGGCCAAGCGGAACGGTGTGACGATCGATTTCTTAATTGGTGACGCTCGCAGCATGGATTTTGGCCGCGAACGATTCGACCTCGTGATGGTTTTCTTTTACCTGGAGCGCGACATTCTTCCCAGGCTCGGCGCTGCCCTGCGTCCCGGCGGACTCATCGTCTATAAGACGTACACGCACGAGCACGAGAAATTCGCCGTCCACGGCCTGTCGCATCCCATGTACTTCCTCGGCGACAACGAACTGTTGCCCGCCTTTCCGGGCTTTCGCGTGCTCCACTATCGCGAGTCGGTGCATGAGCGCGGCATCGCCGAACTGGTGGCACGCAAACCGCTGTAAACGTTTTGCAAAACTGGTTTAGGGGATCACTTTGCCCGGATTCATGATTCCCAGCGGGTCCAGTGCCGTCTTGATTTGGCGCATCGTGTCCAACTCCACGCCCCCGCGCCATTTCTCCATCATGTAAGCCTTGAGCTGTCCCACTCCGTGTTCGGCGGAAAAGCTGCCGTCGAAGCGGCGCACCACCTCATTGACTGTGTCCATGATGGCGTGGTCCAGCTTGAGAAATTCCGCGTTGCTGGCGCCTACAGCCGGGAACAGATGAAAATGAATGTTGCCGTCTCCCAGGTGCCCGTAGGCCATGATCCGGATCTCAGGGAATTTGCGTGCACACGCCTCTGTGGCCTGGGCGATAAACGCAGGCGTTTTGGAGACCGGCACGGAGACATCGTTCTTGATGATCGCGGACTCGCGCTTTTGCGCCTCGGAAATGTTTTCCCGCATCTGCCACAGCGCAAGACGTTCGGCTGAGCTTCCCGCCAACACGGCATCCACAACAACGCCGGAGTCCATGGCTTTGCCCAGCACGTTTTCCAGTTTCTCGCGTAACCCGGCATCGGGAGAAGCGTCGGCCAGCTCCACCAGGACGTAGTGATCCGCGCGCTGGCTCAAGGGCGACCGCGTGCCGGGAAAATGCTTGAACACAAGGTCCAGGATTTCGCTGCCCATATATTCGAATGCCTGAATCGAGGCGGGATGATATCGCCGGCACAACACCAGCAGGTCCAACGCAGCCTGCGCCGAGGGCACGGAGCAAAATGCCAGGGCGATGTCATGCGGGCGGGGAACCAGCTTTAACACCGCCGCCGTTACAATGCCGAGCGTTCCCTCGGCCCCCACGAAGAGCTGGCGGAGGCAGTAGCCGGTGTTGTCTTTGCGCAGACGCCTCAGTCCATTCCAGATGCGGCCGTCGGGCAAAACGACCTCCAGCCCGAGCACCAGCTCCCGTGCGTTGCCGTAGCGAACGGTGTTGTTTCCGCCCGCGTTGGTCGATATGACACCACCAATCTGGGCGGTGCCCTCCGAACCCATGGAGAGCGGCAACGTGCAGTTCTCGGCGGCGGCCGCATCCTGTGCGGTCTTGAGCGCCACGCCCGCTTCGAGCGTCATGGTCAGATCGACCACGTCAAGCTCCCTGATCTTGTTCATCCGGGATAGTGAGAGCACGATCTGGGTGCCTTCCGCACTCGGAGTGGCGCCACCCATCATGCCGGTATTGCCGCCTTGCGGCACGATTGCAATCCGCCTCTCCGCGCAGAACCGCACGATTGACGCCACCTCCACGGCAGAGGCCGGACGCACCACGGCCGGCGTTTGCCCCTGGTAGAGCTGGCGCCAATCCTCGCAATAGGCGGCCGTGTCCTGCGGATCGAACAGGCAGCCCTTCTCGCCGACGATGCTCGTCAGCGCCGAGCGGAGTTCAGAGTTGGCAACCGATGCGGCAGTGCGTTGAGACATAGGTCCCTTCTGTCGAAGAAATGAGAGTTTTAGTAACGCTGATTATGCAGACTATACGCGCGGTTTTTCGATTGCAACTGCCGGGTGAGTGTCTGCCGACAGGTATACCTATTTTGAAGACGCTGTCAGAGTTGAACCCAGGCGAATGGGCGTCGAGCACAATTCGCAGGCTGTCAAATGGTGCGTCCGGAGAAGCGCTTGCGACGGCAATCGCATCCGGCACTGGAGCAGGGATACGGGAGCATGATAAAACTGTGACGCAGATGCAGCCCGAGAGCTCAGTCCGCCCCGGCAGTGACAACGCGGGTCTTGAACGACCGCAGGCGCCTCGCCGCTACGGCGCGCCCCAGGTGTTTGCCGCCACGTTGCTCCTGCTGTTCCTGGTCCAGTGTGGCTGGTTCGTCGCGAATGTGCCACTCAGTCAGGTTGAAGGCAACTATATTCTCCGCGGCATCTCCCTGCTGCATGGCGTGCGCACGGCTGATCGTCATCACTCACCGTTGGTTCCCGAGGCGGCCGTTGCGGGCATTCTGCCAATGGCCTTGCGGCTGCCCGCCACGCCAGAGGCAGCGCTCGATCAGTTCACACTCGATCGCTACCGCTGGCTGGTACGCGCGCCTTTCCTGATGGCTGGCCTGTTCCTGGGAGCTTCCGTGTGGTATATCGCGCGCCGGCTTTACGGCAACGGCGGCGGCTATGTCGCCATTAGTCTCTACTGCTTCACTCCCGGTTTGGTGGCGCGCAGTTCGCTGGTTGGTCCGGAGATCTTTGGCGCCTGGGGAACTTTCAGCGCGGTGTTCGCTTCGATTGCGGTTGCGCACACTCTGTACGCGCCGCGCGACGCTTTCCTCTGGAACCGGAAGCGAATAGCCATGCTCGGAATCGCCATTGGCATCATGGTGGGCGCGCAATTCGCGCTGGCGCTCGTGCTTCCGCTGGCGCTGGCATTCATGCTCTGGGCCGTGCCTGGCCGAAGGCGGGCGGCGGCCGGAATTTTAGCTGCGGCGTGCGCCATTGCGCTGCTGTTTCTCTGGGCCGTTTACGGCACCAGCATCAGCTTCTTCGCGCTGTCGATGGCCAAAGCGGAGTGGGCTGCTTTCGCCCGTCCGGCTCTCGCCGGAACGCTAAACAGCGCCGTGGGAGGTTTCTACTTGCGAGAAGCCTCGGCAACAGCTCTGCTCGCCGTTTTTTCGGTTATCACTTATCTGCTGTGGCCGCGCACCCGCTTCTTTGGCAATACGGCGCCGCTGCTGGTCGCCGGAGAAATGGTTCTGCTCGCAATCTTTATGCCCAATGCGGCAGGCGGCATTTTCTTCTTCTACTGTCTACCGTTCTTCATCGTGTTTAGCGCCGGAGTCTTTGCCGATCTGTTCGAAAGCCGCCGTTACCACTCGCTTGCGATCGGCGTCGGCTACGGAGCCATTCTGGCGCAAGCCGGCTTCAGCGTGGTGGGGCTCATCCAACTTGCTCGTGGTTACCGCGGCTTCTGACCTTTGCAAGCTGCTGTCCGCGAAAGTTGCCCCGTGAAGCCGGGCCGCCAGAACTCCGGACCCGTGCTGGCCGATTGTTCTTAATTCTGTAGCACCGTGTACTTCTGTCGCATCTAAAAGGGACAGACCGGGGTTATCCTTAATTGCGAGGTGTGGTATGCGGTGCTTTGCAGCGGCTTCGCTCGCGCTTTTCCTCACGCTGTCCCAGGCGGCGACAGCCCAGGTTCGGGGCATGGGAACGGCGCCAGGTAGTGTGCGTGCGGGAAGTTCCTCGGGAATTCAGATTGGCGGTACTTTTTCAAATCCCTCCGCGGTAGTTCCGCCGGGGATTCACATTGGCAACACTATCGCCGTCCCTCCATTCGGCTTCCGCAATCCCAATTTCCCTCATCACCATTTTCCCCGGACTTTCGGCTATGTTTTGCCGTATGGGCCGTATTACTACGGCGGTTACGCTCCATACGCGATGGACTACGGCGACTATCCAGGGTATACCGGCTATGTCGCCGGCACCTTCGACGCGAGTCCGTATCCCGGATACCCGTATCCAGCGCAGTACGCGCCTCCGCCCAACTACTATTCGCCCTATAGCTCTCCGCCTCCGGTGAACAGCGCGCCTGCGCCACAGTCGTACCAGCAGAGGCGCAGTGGCCGAGACGACTCAGCCAGCGATAACGCCGAGCCCACCGTGCTCGTTTTCCGCGACGGCCATCGGCAGGAGATCGCCAACTACGCGATTATGGGCTCGACGCTTTTCGTGCTCTCCGGACCGCGTTCGAAAATTCCCATCGCCGAGCTGGACGTTCCGGCGACCGAGCGGGTGAACCAAAGCCGTGGCATAGAGTTCCATGTGCCCAAGGGGCAATAAGAGCCGCGTAGACGAAAATCGGCTTTGGCCTGCGAGCGGTCCGTGCCGCGCAGAAGGCTGTGCTGCAGGGTAATGCCCTCTTTCGGATGTCATCCTGAGCGAGCCGGGGCCCCCGGCGACGGTCGCTTTTTGCCGTCGTTGGGGTGGGGAAGCGAAGGATCTATGCATTTTTTCTGCGCCGAAATACATAGATTCTTCGCCTCCGCCTGAATAGCTTCTTGCTTGTCGAACGCAACGTCGGGCCGGGGTCCCCGACAAGCCCGTTGTTGGCTTGTTGGGGTGGAAGGGTACGCAGCTTGGCTGCTCCGGCCACAGGCGCTCGGCGCTCCGGCTCAGAATGACATCTCCCTTAAATTATTCGACTTGTGACGCACTTGGGTCATACCGTGAATTCAGGCAGCGCCTCTCATTGCGGGCGCCGGACGGCGCTCTCGTGCTATAATAAAAACGGCTCTACCTGTGCGTAACGTCCTGTAAATGCAGGCAGTTACATGTGACGACCAGGGCGGAACCGGCATCGCGAAAGGGCTCTGCGGCGGTCTCTGTTGCGCCGCACCCGCGAGGGCGACGAACCGGGCCCCCGGCACGCGCCGTAGTTTGCGTGCTGGGGTGGAAGAAAGCAGGGAAGTGAATGGCGGACGAGCAGAACAAGTTACCTCTAGGCGGCGACGGCCAGGGGCCGGGCGCGGCCAACGTAGTGCCCATCAACATTGAAGATGAGATGCGGCGATCGTATCTCGACTACTCGATGTCGGTGATCATCGGTCGTGCGCTGCCCGATGTGCGCGACGGTCTCAAGCCCGTGCACCGGCGCATTCTCTATGCCATGCACGACATGGGATTGCTGCACAATCGCAAGCACGTCAAGTGCGCCAAGGTCGTCGGCGAAGTGCTCGGCAAATACCATCCGCACGGCGACAGCGCGGTTTACGACGCGCTGGTGCGCATGGCGCAGGATTTCTCGCTGCGCTATCCGCTGGTCGACGGCCAGGGAAATTTCGGCTCGGTCGACGGCGACCCTCCGGCAGCCTATCGTTACACCGAAGCGCGGGTGACGGCCATCGCCGAGGAGTTGCTGGCCGACATCGAGAAGAACACCGTCGACTTCTCCGCCACCTTTGACGAGACTTCGGTCGAGCCCTCGATTCTGCCGACCAAGGTTCCCAATCTTCTCATCAACGGCTCCGATGGCATCGCCGTTGGCATGGCGACCAAGATTCCGCCGCACAATCTGGGCGAGATCGTCGACGCCACCATTCAGCTTGTCAACCATCCGCACACCACGCTCGAAGAGATTCTCAAGCTGGTGCAGGGGCCGGACTTCCCGACCGGCGGCTTCATCTATGGACGCAAGGGCATCCAGGACGCCTATACCAACGGACGCGGCCGCTTCCTCATGCGCGCCAAGGCCGCCATCGAACACATTAGCAAAGAGCGCGACGCCATCGTCGTCACCGAGATTCCCTACCAGGTGAACAAGTCGCGGCTGATCGAGCGCATCGCCGAGCTGGTCAACAGCAAAACCATCGACGGCATCTCCGACATCCGCGACGAAAGCGATCGCGACGGCATGCGCATCGTGGTCGAACTTAAGCGCGGCGCCGAATCGCAGATCGTGCTGAACCAGCTCTTTAAGCACACCTCGATGCAGGAATCGTTCAGCATGATCTTCCTGGCCGTGGTCAACGCGCAGCCCAAGGAGATGGGGCTGATCCAGGCCATCCAGCACTTTATCGATCATCGCATCGACGTGGTGCGTCGGCGCACCGCCTTCCTGCTGCAAAAGGCGAAGGATCGCGAGCACATATTGGAAGGCTACCAGCTCGCGCTCGACCATCTTGACCACGTGATCGCGATTATCCGCAGCAGCGGCAACCGCAGCGAAGCCCGCGACAATTTGGTCGCCTACTTTGCTGGCAAAAGCATTGAGGTCCTCAACGTTCTTGGCTTAGGCCCGCAGAACATTGGTGGCGGGATATCTCAGCCGGTACCCCGGCGCATTAACATCGCCATCGACAAGAGGCCGGAAACGACTTTCGACGCTCGCCAGGCCGACGCCATTCTCGAGCTGCAACTGCACCGGCTGACGCGGCTCTCCATCGACGAAATCCTGAAAGAGCTGGCGGAAGTGCGCGAGCGCATCGCCGAATACGAAACCATTCTCGGCTCCGAGAAGAAGCTGCGCGCGGTCATCGTCGACGAGCTCAAGCAGATCAGGAAGGACTACGCCGACGAGCGCCGCACCATCATTGTGGACGAAGCCAAGGAGCTCGAGCTCGAAGACCTGATCGCCGACGAGCAGGTGGCCGTTACGGTTTCGCATGCGGGCTATCTCAAACGCACGCCGATCTCGATCTATCGCCAGCAGCGGCGCGGCGGTACCGGGCGCAAGGGCATGAGCACGCGCGAGGAAGATTTCGTCGAGCGCCTGTTCGTCGCTTCCACGCACGCCTATATCCTGGTGTTCACCAATACCGGGCGCGTTTACTGGCTCAAGGTGTACGAGATTCCGGATGTGGCCGCCGCCGGACGCGGCAAGCACCTCGGCAACCTGGTGGCGTTGCAGCCGGGCGAAGCCGTGCGCGCGCTGCTGCCGGTGCGCGATCTGGAGGAAGCGGACAAGTACGTTTTCTTCGTCACCCGCAAGGGCACGGTGAAGAAAACCGCGCTCAAGGATTTCTCGAACGTCATGTCGCGCGGCATCATCGCCATCGGCATTGAGCCGGACGACGAACTGGTGGCGGCGCAACTCACCGATAGCCAGCAGATCGTCTTCCTCGCCACGCACGAGGGCATGGCCGTGCGCTTCGACGAAGACGAAGTGCGCGTGATGGGACGCCCCGCTTACGGCGTGCGCGGCATGAAACTGGCTGCCAAGGACTACATCGTCGGCATGGCGGTGACGGCCAAGCAGGTCTTCACGGCTGAGCAGGTGGCGGCGCCCCGGCGCAAGAACAAAGACAAGTCAGAGGCCGAGCAGGCGGTTCCGAATCTGATCCTCACCGTCACCGAAAACGGCTACGGCAAACGCACTCCAGCCGAGGACTACCGCCTCACCGGACGCGGCGCCAAGGGCGTGATCAACGTGAAAACCACCGAGCGCAACGGACGCGTGGTGGCGATTCTGCTGGTGAGCGAGGTGTCGGAGGCCATGCTGATTTCGCAGTACGGCAAGATCATCCGCATGGGCACCGATCACATCCGCGAGGCCGGACGCGCCACCCAGGGCGTGCGCCTGCTGCAACTGGAGGGCGGAGACAAGGTCGCAGCCGCAGTCGTCATCCCACCCGAGGAAGAGAACGGCAACGGCGAAACTGGAACACTGTTGCAGTAGGGTAGGGGGCAGCATAGGGCGGGCCGCCCGCGCCTAAAGCCGCTCTTTAACGCCGAACGCAGGCATGGGGATCTAGCGGCTCAACTTCGGAAGTCAAACAAGCTTAACCGTCATCGGCGGCAGGGGGACTGGAGCCGCGGAAGATCAGGTTCAAGATGTCGTCAGCGGTGGTGGCGCCGGGGCAGTTTCGAAAGCGTATGCGAAAAGCGCTCTAGAACCAGTCTCATAAACGTTTCGGTCGGTCGGACGTGGCATTCTGGGTGTGCTCTGGAATGCTCCGTTCTGCCGCATGCATGGCCGCTGGGAGTTGACCGATCGGCAATGGGAAGT
>JBEKBO010000072.1:0-37582 GCA_050015355.1 Candidatus Korobacteraceae bacterium
ACTCCGTGCGTGGCTGCTGACCCATCATCGGCGGCGTCCCTCCTGCATCTCTACTTAACACACATGATGTTCACCACCAACACAAAAACTCGGCTCGAAAGCCGAGTTTTTCAACAGTCTCATATGATTTAGAAACGGCCCAATCGGTCTGGGCTATCCCGCCGCATCAACAGCTTACAACTTGGGCGACAGACGCGCACAAATGGCTCATGCGCGCAGCATGGTGCTTGACCCGGCGTATATTCGCAGGCTAGCATCCGAGAATATTTTCATTGGAGAACGGAATGCTGACGCACGCCGAATTGCTGCAATTGAAGCGGTGGAATACTCCGACGATCTACAACGGCTGGGAGCAGATCACCAAGCACGACCCCGCCCATGAAGGCGTCAACCTGGAAGAAGTGCGCGATTTCATGCCGCAGATGGGACCGATGGTGGGATACGCCGTTACCCTGGTGGTTGAGCCGGGGAATCCCAAACACAAGGAAAACGCCAGCGCACGCGGCGAGTACTTGAAGTACGTGGCATCGATCCCAGGCCCCAAGATCGCGGTTGTCCAGGATCTCGACAAGCCGAACGTCTTCGGCTCTTTCTGGGGTGAGGTACAGTCCAATACCCACCGGGCGCTCGGATGCGTCGGCACCATTACCGATGGGGCAATCCGCGATCTCGACGAGATGACCAACGCGGGCCTGAAGAGTCTGGCGCGGCGGATGTGCGTCGGCCACGCCCACGTTATTCCGGTGCGATGGAATTGCGAGGTCGAAGTCTTCGGACGCAAAATTTCGCCCGGCCAACTGGTCCACGCCGACAAGCACGGGTTTATCGCGATTCCGCCGGAGGATGAGGCGCGCCTCCTGGACGCGGCTGTTTTCATGGACAGCAACGAGTGCAACACGGTGATTCCCGCGGCCAGGGGATCGTTTGGCCTGCCGATCGAGGAAATGTTGCGGCAAATGGATAAGGCGAGAGCCGCGTTCCGTGCCGCCGCGCTGAAGAGATTCCACAGCTAGGGCGTCCGCGCTCTGCTGTGAACCATAGAATGGTGACCTTATATGCATATCACTCTCATCGGCAAATACGCACTGTGGATGTTGGTCCTGTTTGTGCCATCGCAGATCTTCATCGGCTACCTCATGGCCCACAAGGGGAGCCAGAGCGCCAAGCACTACTTCATCAGCGGCAAGGAATTGCCGCTGCTCCTGATGTTCTTCCTCGATTTTGCCAGCGTGCTGGGCGTGGGCAACTTCATCGGCTACGCGGGGAAGGGCTATGAAATTGGCCTGAGCCAGTTTTGGATGATGCTGGGCGAACAGGGTACCAAGGTGCTGTTTGCCGTAACCGTAGCTGGAATCGCCGGACGCTATGCGTATACCACGTTCAACGAGTTCCTGGAACAGGAACTGTTTCACGATAAGTGGTTGCGCGTCCTCGGTGGATTCGCCATGTCGATCCCGATGGTCGCCTGGATCGGGGTGCAGGCCATGGGCTTGGGCACTCTGCTGGCCGTAGTGATGGGAATCGACCCGGTAACAGGCATCTGGATAGCGACCCTGACGGCGGTCATCTACACTGCGATTGGCGGCATGTGGGCGCTGGTTTGGACGGATGTGCTGCAAGGCGGCATAAGGATATTTGTCGGCTTCCTGTTTTTCGGCATCATCTTTTTCAAATCCGGTGGAATCGACGGCATCAGAACCGGCATTCTAGCCGTTCAGCCCAACCTCTGGTCATTCGGCAACACGGGTTTCGCGCAGAATCTGGCCCTGTTGATCACTCCCATGTGCGGCGTCTTTACGTTGCAGGTGTGGTGGCAGCGTTGTTTTTCCGCCAAGGATTCAAAGGTCGCCTATCGGGGATTTCTCTACACGGCTTTCTTCGCCATGGTTATGTGTTCAGCCAGCATTTTTATGGGAATGGCCGCTCGCGTAATGAATCCGCACCTGGCGCGCCCGGACATGGCCTTTGGCTGGTTGCTGGTCAACTGGCTGCCGCCGGTGTTTGGCTCTCTGCTGGTGGTCACCATTATCGGGGCCGACATGACCGTGAGCGCGGCCTTCATGAATTCGGGCGTGACGCTGGTTCTGATGGACGTGGTGAAGCCGTTGATCCGCGGAGATTATCCCGACAAGAAGCTCATCCAATGGGCCCGCTGGCTGACCTTCATCTTCGGTCTGGGATCGGTCTGGGTGGCTCTCCATTTCCCAACTGCTTTGTCCGCCGGTCTGTGGGGTTACACATTCACCGGAGGCGGCCTCTTCCTGCCGCTGGTGATCGGGCTGCTGTGGAAGGACAAGAGCGGCAAAACCTGCGTCACGAAGAATGCCGCCATCGCGTCCCTGCTGATTGGCGGTACAACCGCGTCGGTCATCCAGTATGTTCCGCGCTTGTTCAAAATGTTTGGCGGGGGCATCATGCCCGGCTTGGCCCTGTCGCTGATTTTGACCGTGGGAGTCAGCCTGGTGGAGCGATCGATACAGAACAAGGCTGCGCGGGCCGCCGCCTCGTAGCAGATACCAATGCCGGCGGTAAAGGGGATTGTCCGTGGCGGCGCGAGCCGGACACGTCAGGTCCCCAGGGAGATGAAATGGCAACACTCGGACTGATTGAATACCAAGACGCGAGCCCGGAGGTTCGCGCCGTTTACGACGACATCATGGCCGTGCGCAAAACCGACTGGATTAACAATTTCTGGAAGGCCATTGCGCACGATCCGGCCACGCTGAAGCGCACTTGGGAAAGCATCAAGCAGATCATGGCGCCGGGTGCGCTCGATCCGCTCACCAAGGAATTGATCTACGTGGCCGTGAGCGTTACCAATGGCTGCGGTTATTGCATCGCATCGCACACGGTGTCGGCGCGCGGCAAGGGAATGACGGACGCCATCTTCCAGGAGCTGCAGGCGGTCATTGGCATGGCGAATGAAACCAATCGGCTCGTCTCCGGCTATCAGGTGGAGATCGATGAGCAATACAAGCCGCCATTGGCTCGCTAGTGTCCTGGCGCGGAAACCCGCTTAGTGACTCTTGCTATGTCATTCTGAGCGACCACCGGGGTCCCGGCTTGCTCAGCATGACAGCACCGAATCTTTTCTACTGCGCTCAGAGCTGGTGACTTTTTCGGACGGTGCCCCACATCTGCCGCAGTTAGCAGATGTGGGATTTGGGTACCAGTCGAACTACCCCACGTTAGCCCCAGTCACCCCAACGAGCCGAGCCTCGTCGGGGACCCCGACGCGGGCGAACGTGGGGTACCAAGCCGAAAGCTCAGCATGATTCTTTGGCAGGTTTCGCCACGCGCTCCAGAGCTGGAGCGTGTTATTCCGCTCGGCTGAGCCGAAAACGTGATCTTGCTCACAGCACGCCAAGGGCGAATTAGCAGAACATCCTGAAGCGGTTTCAGAATAGGCGTATCCCGGAGCTCTCAAGCTTCACGGATACACCTTTCGCGAAACTGGTCACGCCGGATCGCCGGGCGGGTTCCGGTGGATCGTGGTTCTTGCCTTCCTCACGTGGGGGAAGGATTAGGAGTGCGCTTGGTGAAGCCCGTAAGGCTAAGGCGGATTTCGCAGGTCGTGTTCTTCCTGCTTTTTCTGTTTCTCCTGCTGCGGACAGAGCTGCGAGGATCTCTGCATGCAAGCGGGAGCGACATGGCGCTGCCTTACCCGGTTCGCCTGTTTTTCCAGATTGATCCGCTGGTGGCGGTTGCGAACGCGCTGGCCACGCATTCGCTCTATCACGGACTTCTCTGGAGCCTGGTCATCCTGATTCCGACTCTGTTCCTGGGACGCTTCTTTTGCGGCTGGATCTGCCCCATGGGCTCGCTCAATCACTTTTTTAGCAGCCTGAAGTCGGAGCGCAAGCGCGGCAAGCAGTTGATTGAGTCGAACCGCTACAAACGCTGGCAGACCACAAAGTATTACATCCTGGTGATAGTCCTGGTTGCAGCCGCTTTCGGTACGGGAATCGCCGGATGGTTTGATCCTCTTTCGCTGCTGGTGCGATCATTGGGATTGTCGGTTCTGCCGGGGCTGAATTACGCCCTGAGCGCGGGCCTGCATGCGCTTGAGCACAGCCGCTTCGGAGTGGTGCAGACGGCAGGCAGCATCCTGCACTTCATCTTCGGCGCTCTCGTGCTCAGCTTCAAGCAGCCGCATTTCCGGCAAGGGTTTTACCTCGGACTGATCTTCATTTTTCTGATAGCGCTCAATCTTCGCGTGTCGCGCTTCTGGTGCCGCGCGCTGTGCCCACTCGGCGCGCTGCTGGGAGTCGCGTCGCACTGGTCGGTCCTCGGCCTCTCGAAAAAGTCCGGGCACTGCAACGACTGTAACCGCTGCCTGATGCATTGCCAGGGTGGTGACGATCCTATCGGCGGCGTCCCCTGGCGCAGAGCCGAGTGCCATCTCTGCCTCAACTGCGTCGACGAGTGTCCGGACCGCGCGCTGGCCTTCCAATTCTTTCCTTCCAGCGGTTCTGTGGATGGCCCGGACCTGCGGCGGCGCAAGCTCATTAGCACAGTGGTTGCCGGTGCGGCCATCGTCCCGCTGGCGCGCAGCACCAACGGATTTGCCGTTGAACGCCATGAGCGGCTGCTGCGCCCTCCCGGAGCGCTCGATGAGGAGCACTTTCTCGAGCGCTGCATTCGCTGCGGCGAGTGCATGAAGGTTTGCCCGAACAATGCCCTGCATCCGACGCTGACGGAGGCGGGACTGGAAGGCCTCTGGACGCCGGTGCTTGTGCCCCGAACCGGTTACTGCGAAGCCAGTTGCGTGCTGTGCTCGCAGGTGTGTCCGACGGGAGCGATCTGGGAGATTACGCCCAGGGAAAAAGGTTGGACCGTGGAGCTTAGCGCGGACACCAAGCCGGTCAAGCTTGGGATCGCATTCTATGATCGCGGGCGCTGCCTGCCCTGGGCAATGGCTACCGAGTGCATTGTCTGCGAGGAGTGGTGCCCAACCTCTCCCAAGGCCATTTATCTTCGTCAGGCCGAGGTCGTGGACGCGAAAGGAAAGATCAAGCAGGTCAAACAACCATACCTCGATCCCAGTCTCTGCGTGGGCTGCGGCGCATGTGAATACGCGTGTCCCGTGCAGGACCGCCCGGCGGTTTACGTCACCAGCATCGGTGAGAGCCGCTCGCGAACCAACCAGATCCTGCTGAACCGGGGCAAGCGGAGGCCGAATTGATGCACTTGTGCCGGGTTTTTCGAATCCCGCTCGTTCTCGCCTGCGTTCTCACGCTTGCCGCCGCCGCGGGATGTGATCAGAAGACGGCGATGAACTCCGGGCCGTTTCCGGCCTCGAACGAAGTTTCCGGATGGGCCAAAACTGGCGAGACTCGAACATTTGACGCGGCCAATCTCTGGCGCTATATCGACGGCGACGCGGAAAAATATCTGAAAGCCGGCGTGCAGAGCGCGTCGACCGCCGATTACAAGTACCAAGACAAAGTCGAAGCCGTCGTCGATGTCTATACCTTGACAAGCGGCGATGGCGCCAGCAGGTTCTTCGACTCGGAGCCGGCGCGCAACGCCAAGCCGGTCTCGCTTGGCGATGGCGCGCGCCTCTATGGTCAAAGCCTGATCTTTCACAAAGGACGTTACCTGGTACGAATCGTGGCATACGACGAATCACCGGAGGTCCAGCAGCGGATTCTCGAACTAGGACGCGGGCTGGCGGAGCGTCTCGAAAAGTGAGGGCAAGAAGGCCGCGATGGACGAGCATGAAGCAGGAACAAGCCGCCGGGATTTCCTCCGGAAGTGTATAGCTGGAGCAGCCGCGTTGAGTGCCGCCGGCGAGTTCAACCTCCTGTCGGCGCAGCAGCCTGCCGCAGTCAAATCGAGGGTTGTAGTGGCCCGCGATGCCATGCTGCGCGCGGCCGGCTCGAAAGTCGATTCCGGACGCATTTTCGGACTGCTCGACCGGGGAATGCAGGCGTTTTATGGTGTCGACAATCCGTTGCAAGCGTGGAAGAAGCTGGTGCGCCCTGGCGAAAGGATCGGGCTCAAGGTGAACACCATCGCCGGGTGGGGGCTGTCGACCAATGTGCAAGTCGTCGCAGCCATTTGCGAAAGGCTTCAACAAGCCGGCATCCAGGCGCGAGACATCATTGTCTGGGACCGCGAGAGCAGCGAACTGGAGCGCGCCGGGTTCCGCCTGGCTTCCGATGCCAACCGCGTGCGTTGCATCGGAACCGACGCCTTCGGCTACGAAGAACAGCCGGAATCCTTTGGCACGGTGCGGAGCAAGTTGTCGAAGATTCTTACCCGAAACTGCGACGTGCTGATCAATGTGCCGGTGCTGAAAGATCATTCCGAGTCCGGGATCACGGCGGCGCTGAAGAATATGTACGGTGTCATCGACAACCCGTACCGCTTGCACGCCCAGGGTTGCGCTCCCGGCATCGCCGATCTGAACATGCTGCCTGCCATCCGGACGAAGATGCGGCTGACCATCTGCGACGCAACCACCGCATCGTTCGACGGCGGGCCTTCCTTCGAACCGGAGTCCACCTGGCAACATAATGGTGTAATCATTGCGCGGGACACGGTCGCGCTCGATTACACCGCATGGCAGATTATCGAGCATAAGCGCGCCAAACAAGGACTCAAGACGCTGCTGGCGGCGGGCAGGGCGCCTCGGTTCATCGCCCTGGCGGCCGACGCGCGGCATCAACTAGGCACCAACGATCCCAACCGAATTTCCCGGGTGGAGGTTTAATCCGCCATGGATCGACGCGAAGCGCTGCTTAAGCTATTACGCCTCGCCGGCGCCGGCGCGGGAAGCGCTGCCCTGGGCTTCTGGCTCGACCAGCGGAGCACGCGTCCGGAGCAAACGCTGGTGATGAGTGCAAAGCGCAGTCACACCGTCGCCCCGGACACGAAACTGCCGCAAATGATCATTGCCCAGGGAGGAGACGACCCCGCACAACTGGTGCGCCGGGCGCTGCAGGAACTCGGCGGCATTCGCCGCTTCGTCTCCCGCGCGGATGTTGTGGTCATCAAGCCCAATATTGGCTGGGACCGGACACCGGAGCAGGCCGCCAACACCAATCCTTCTGTGGTGGCCGAGGTGGTTCGCCAGTGCTGGGACGCCGGGGCAAAGAGGGTCATTGTTGCCGACGTGAGCTGCAACGAAGCCAGACGCTGTTTCCAGCGGTCGGGCATCGCCGAAGCGGCACGGCGCGCGGGCGCGGAGGTCATACTGCCGGAACCCGAAAGATTTAAAGACGTCGACCTGCAAGGAGAAGTGCTGCAGAACTGGCCTGTATTAGAGCCGTTTCTGGCTGCCGACAAGATCATCAACATTCCCATCGCCAAGCATCACAGCCTCTGCGGCACAACTCTGGGAATGAAGAACTGGTACGGCATTCTGGGCGGACCCAGGCATCAACTCCACCAGCGTATCCACGAAAGCCTGGTTGACCTTGCGGATTTCATCCGTCCGACGCTGACGATCGTCGACGCCTACCGGGTGCTCATGCGCAATGGACCGACCGGCGGCAATGTAGAGGATGTCGTGCTCAAGCAAACGGTGCTGGCCGGGACCGACCCGGTCGCGCTTGACGCCTATGCGGCCAAGGCTTACTGGAACCTGGACCTGAATTCGTTGCCCTACCTGAGGCTGGCCGCCGAGCGCGGCTTGGGAACGCCCGCCTTCGAAACACTTCGCACGCAGGTTGTCAGGGTCTCCTGAACGGACAGCTCCCTTGTGAGCGGCGCATCGCGGTGGTGCGTTCGAAACAGGGGACAGCTCTATGTCGTTTTGAGCTTAAGCTTCGACTTGTTCTCTTCCAGAAACTCCCGCAGTTGCGGGCTGGCATCGAGCAGCCGAACCCATTGTTCGTAGTACAGCGTCACTGGAAAGCGCCCCAGGCCGTAAACGCTCACTCCGCCCTTCTCGCTGACCTTGAATTGCAGAGTGGCAGTTCTTTGCTGTTTGGTCTCGAGTTCCGCCAGCTTCGCTTTCAGTTCTTCATAGGTAGGCTCAGGCATCGAATCCCCCTCCGGTAGCTTTACAGATTGCAGCTTTCAGAGAACATAACAATACCACGCGGGTCCTGCTAGAGCAGTTATAAGGCTGATGTACCCGGTTCTGGCACCGCTGGGCTGGATGTCACCCCAACAGACGCCAAAGCGGCCGCTGGGGACCAAGATGAAGGTTGAACTCGTGCGGTGTGCGCTCCCGGATGGGCGTTTTCCCGGCTGCCGGGGTCCTCTTTTGTTGTCTTGGCGCCGCTAATCTGGTAAGAATTGCGCTCAGACCAGTAACGCAAAAGGTGGAAGCGAAGTAGCCGGGCACGGGGTCCCCAGCAAACGCCTAGTTTGCTGGGGTGACATTCAGCCCGGCGATGATAACTCCGGATACACCAATGACGGAACTGCTCTAAGCTTAATTTCTGGTCTCATATCCGCCTGCCGCGGTGGCTGATTGCCGGGTAAACAGGAGCACGAGCATGAATGGGAGCCGCAGAAGTTTTCTGAAAACCGCCGGCGCGATTGGCGCCATCACCGCAACCAGTGGATTTCCCCGCGGGAACTGGGTTCCCCGGGCGTTCGGAGATTCCATGGACCCCAAAAAAGAAAACATCACCGCCGACATGTCCCGCTGGGCTGCGGGAGTGAAGTTCAACGATCTTTCAGGCGACGCTGTCCAGCAGGCGAAGCGGTTCCTGTTGGATTCCGTGGGCTGCGCGCTGGGCGGATACCAGCAGCATGACACGATGATCGCCCTCCAGGTGCTGGATGAAGTTGCCGCTCCCGGTCCCGCGACCGTCATCGGCTCAGGAAAGAAAATAGATTGCGTGCATGCGGCATTCGTGAACGCGCTGATGATCCGCTGCATGGATTACAACGACATCTACTGGAAACAGGATCCTGTACATCCCTCCGACATCTTCCCTGCCGCCATCGCCTGTGGCGAGCGTGCCAAGAGCGACGGCCGAGAATTGATCGTTGGCCTGGTACTCGGTCACGAATTCGAAATGCGTTTCGCCGAATGTGCTTTTCCGGGAATTCGCGAGCGCGGCTGGCATCACGCCACACTCACCGCCTTTGTTTCGCCCATTGTTGCCGGGCGCATGTTGCACCTGCCATGGGAGCAGATTCAGCAAGCCATCGGCATCTCTGCCTCGGCACGCGGCACTTACGGCGCGGTGACCGCCGGCAAGCTGACCATGATGAAGAACACGGTGGACCCAATGGCGACGGAAAGCGGCGTGCTAGCCGCATTGCTGGCGGCCAAGGGCTACGCCGGACCTGAGCACGTGATCGACGGCAAAGAGGGACTCGCTCAGGTGATCGCTTCGGAATGGAAGCTCAACGTGCTGACGGACGACTTAGGCAAATCGTGGCGCATCACCCAGTGCGGCATGAAGTTTTTCCCCACCGAAGCGCTGACGCATTCCCCCATCTCGGCCGTGCTCGATCTGGTGAAGGAGAACGACCTCAAGCCGGACCAGATTGAGAAAGTTCAAATCCGCACGGTGGCCCGGGCAGCCGATATTCTGGCCGATCCCAGCAAGTACGAGCCGCATTCCAAGGAAACGGCCGACCACTCGCTGCCATACGGCGTCGCGGCCGCCATTGTCGACCGCCAAGTCACGCCGGCGCAGTTCACCATGGCAAAGATCAACGACCCGCAGATCCGCGCGCAGCTTCGCAAAGTCGAAGTCACTGGCGATCCGGAAATCGAGAAGGTGTTTCCGGCTTTGCAGCGCGTGCACGTTACGATCATCACCACCAGCGGTAAGCGGTTCAGCAAGCAACTCGATTACCCGAAGGGCGATGCTCGCAATCCACTCAGCGACCGCGAGGTCGAGGAGAAATTCGCCGCGCTTGCCGAAGGCGCGCTCACCAAGCCGCAGCAGAAACGCGTTCTCGACACGATCTGGAACCTGGAAAAAGTGGGCTCGATTACAAGCTTGATGGAGATGCTGAAATCGGAACGGAGCCCCGCCGCTCACGGCTAGAGCAATTCCCTTATAGATGTATCCGACCTTAGGGAATGTCATGGCGACCGGAGCGAAGCGAAGTGGAGGCACCCTTTGTTTTCGGAGGCAGAAACAAAAGGTGGCTCGTCCACCCCAACATGCGCAACTACGGCGCATGCTGGGGACCCCGGCTCGACTTCGCTCGCCATGACAGCCTGAACATGTCGGGATACACCTACTGGGGAACCGGCCTAGCAGTTATGCGTCGCGCGCTCGATCTTTTTTCGATTCACCGCTATTGGCCCGATAGCGGGCGGCGAACAGAGGATGGCAGGCGGGCCTTACCGGGGTATACTATCGCTTCAACTGCCAGAGTAGCGTGCCGCTGACTGATCGGAATGGAGAGTAACCGTGCAGGTTGTTAAATTTCCTTTTGGCGATAAATTCCTCGAACTTAAATTGAACCGGGAAGCCGAAGTACTCATGCCCGAGCTGGTTGTTGCCGCGCCGGACAAGCTGGCGGTGATTCGCAAAGCCATGGCGCAACCGATCGGCTGCGAACGGCTGGCGAAGCTAGCCAGGGGTAAGTCGTCGGTCGCCATAGTCGTCAACGACATCACCCGGCCCGCGCCCAGTGAGGCCATGTTGACCGTGATCATGGAGGAATTGACCGAAGCCGGTATCGACCCGGCAAACGTCACCGTGATTGTGGCCGTGGGGAACCACGAGTTGCCGACGCCGGAGGAATTGCAAGAGATAACCGGCCGCTGGTGCTCCAGGCTCAAGATTGTCTCCCATAACTGTTACGACGACGGCTTCCTGACGTATGCCGGAGAGACCGGGAGGCACGTGCCGGTTTACGTGAACAGCCATTACGCCAAGGCATCTTTGAAGATCTTGACCGGGTTGATCACTCCCCATCAATCCGCCGGCTTCAGCGGCGGAAGAAAGTCCGTCGTACCGGGCATCGCCGGAATCAAGACCATCGCGACTCACCATTCTTTTCCAATTCGCCCCGAGGGTCCCGTGATGGGGATCATCCAGGGGAATGTTTTTCACCAGGAAGCGGTTGCGGCAGCCCGCCTCGCCGGGGTCGATTTCATCGTCAACGTCATCAAGAACTATCGCGGCGAAGTGGTGGAGGCGGTCGCCGGCGATCTTGAGCAGGCACATGCGCGCGGGGTTGAAATCTGCGAGAAGTCGTGGGTCCGCAAGTTCGATACCGGCTACGATGTTGTCTTTGTCAGTCCCGGCGGATACCCGAAGGACATCGACCTGCATCAGGCGCAAAAAGCTGTTTCCGTAGCCGAACAGGTGGTCAATCCCGGCGGCACCATCGTCTTAGTTGCGGAATGCAGAAAAGGCATCGGTAAGTTCGGAGCCACGCTGAAAGCCGCCGACTCGGTCGATACGGTCATTCGCAATTTCTACCAACAGGGTTTTTCCGCTGAAGGGCACACCTCAAAAGCCTACATGTTTGCGCGCGTTTGCAAGAAGTGCCGCGTGCTGGTGGTGACCTCCGGCATCGAACCCAGGGAAGTGGCGGAGATGTTTATGACGGGCTTCACTTCGCTTGCCGAGGCGGCATCGGTCGCATTGAGCAACTATAAGCAGCCGAAGATCCTGTGTATCCCTTACACGGGCGAATGCATACCTGTGCTGACCGGGAGTTTGGTAACAGCCTGAAAAGGGCAAGGCTCGAATTGGGTGAGAAACTAGAGCTGTTTCATAACTCATTTCGGACTGGAGCCAATGGCGGTCCCTCAGCGGCTAAAGCCGGAGAATATGCGGTCCGGAAACGGCGCGGCTTCAGCTTTAGCCGCGCCCCTTCAAAGCCGAGTTGTGAAAAAGCTTGTTGCCTGTTGGCAGAGTAACTTCGGGGCATCTCAGCACACTCACGAAATTTAGCGGGGTGGAGGAGCAACTCTGCCCGATTTTGGGTGTTCGTTATAATCGCAACAGTGCCGACTGAACAGAAGAACCAACGTACGGAAGCCCGGCGGCGCCGGAAGAAGCTGATTCTTCTGGGCATCGGGATTTTTGTGCTGTTCACGATCGCGTTTCTGCAAACCTCCTTCAACCTGACGTTTCTGCGCCCGTCGACATCCGGCCAGACGCTGACGTTTGCGGCCTTCTCCTCGCTGATTGTGGTCGGACTGATTGTTCTCATCTTTGTTCTGCTGCGGACGTTGATCAAGCTATACGTGGAGCGGCAGACGGGCGCGCTCGGCTCAAAGTTCCGCACCAAGATGGTGTCAGGGGCGCTGCTGTTGTCGTTGGGGCCGGTGATTGCGCTGTTTCTTTTCTCCTACGGGCTGATGAACCGGTCAATCGACAAATGGTTTTCGCGTCCGGTGGAGGAGGTGCGCCAGCACACCGCCGAGGTGACGCAGCTTTTGACCAGCTATGCCGGTCAGAATGCGCTGAGCGAAGCGCAAAGTATTGCCGCCGCGCCGGAGACGGAGCGGGCCTTCCAGACGGGAAAGTTCGGTCCGCTGATGGCGGAGTTGCGCAGGCACGAGCCAACGTTGCAGGGAGGGTTTGCGATTGTGCTGTTCGACGGACAGCCGGCAGCCAGCTTCCAGGCTCCCGACCTGTGGCCGATTTTGAGCCGGAAGATTCCGCTGATGATGCCCGACGGGCAGTCGCGCTCGTTTACCCTGGGCGCGGAAGAGTATGTGGCGGGCAGCGCGAAAGCGGGCGGGCGCGGGCGCATCCTGGTGGCGATGCCGCTGCCGGCCAAGTATTCGGCGGTGCTGAGCGATTTGGAGGCGAGCCAGCACACCTATGCCGCGCTGCGCAGCGAGCGCAGGCTGGTGCGGCGCACCTACATGCAACTGCTGCTGCTGTTGACGTTGATGGTGCTGTTTGCCTCCACCTGGTTTGCGCTGTCTCTGTCGAAGCTGGTGACGCGGCCGGTGCTGGCACTGGCACAGGCCACCAAGGAAATCTCCGAAGGGCGGCTGGATTACCGTGTCGAAGTGGCGGCGGGCGATGAGTTGGCCGATCTGGTCACCTCGTTCAACAGGATGGCGGCGGAGCTGGAAAGCAATCGTCTGCAGATCGAGACCAGCCGCAAGGATCTGGCAGGCGCCTACGTAACGCTGGAAGCCCGCGGACGGCACATGGAGACGATCCTTGAAAGCATTCCCACGGCAGTGCTTTCGCTGGACCCGGACGAAGCCGTCACGCACGTTAACGATGCGCTGATACGGCTGTTCCGGCCGCAGCGGGTGGAGCGCGCGGGCCGGACCGAGAGGCTGGCGCTTGCCGAATTCTTCCCCGCCGATTTTGTGGAGGAGCTGCGGCGGCTGCTGCGCAAAGCCGATCGCATGGGCTCGACTTCGGCGCAAATGGAAACGACGGCCGGCTCGACTGCCCTGGTTTTGTCGGTGACGGCGGCCTCGATGAATGAGCGCCGCAGCGGGCCGATTGCTCCGCGGCAGCGCCTGGGATACGTCGTGGTATTCGAGAACCTCTCGGAGCTTTTGCAAGCGCAGAAGCAGGCGGCCTGGCGTGAAGTGGCGCGGCGCATCGCGCATGAGATCAAGAATCCGCTGACTCCGATTGCACTTTCAGCGGAGCGCATCCGGCGCCACATTGCGCGCGGAACTCCCGATGAATCCTCGCGGGCGGTGATCACCGGCTGTGCCGACACGATCGCCAGTTCGGTGGAAACGGTGCGGCAACTGGTGGACGAGTTCTCGACGCTGGCGCGCTTCCCCGCACCGCAACTGCGTCCCTCGGACCTGAATGCGACGATTGTGGAAGCGCTGGTTCAGTTCGACGGCCGTCTGGAAGGCATCAACGTCAGCACCTTTCTGGCGAAAGAGCTGCCGCCGGTGATGGCCGATCCGGAGGCGATCAAACGGGTCGTCGCCAACCTGATGGACAACTCAGCCGAGGCACTGAGCGGCGCATTGGTGCGCGATCTGGTGATTTCAACCGCGCTGCTGGGTGGCCGCGATACGGTCGAGATGTCGGTGGCCGACACCGGTCACGGGGTGACGGCGGCGGTGAAGGAAAGACTATTCATGCCTTATTTCTCGACCAAGCAGCGCGGCACCGGGCTTGGGCTGGCGATCGTGGCGAGGATTGTCGAAGACCACCACGGCACGATACGCGTCGAGGAAAACCAGCCGGTGGGGGCGCGCTTCGTGATCGAGCTGCCGGTTGCCGCCGAAGCGGAGCGTTCGGCCAATCGAGAGCCTGACGCAGCCACCGCGGGCGGAAACGTCTCCTGACGGAGGCCCGGAGCCTCATTTCGGAAACTACAAAACAACCCCCACATTAGCTCCGCCTGCGGCTCACCTGTCGAACTGCCCCACTCAAGCCAACAGATGGCTTGAATGGGCCACCCATCGGCAATATGGGCCACCCATCGGCAATAAAGAGGTCCAGTTTTTCCTGTTAGGTTACAATTCTGCCAAATGATTCAGGTACTGATCGTCGACGACGAAGTTGGAATTCGCACCTCTCTGAGCGGCGTGCTGGAGGACGAGGGATACGAGACCAGCGCGGTCGAGAGCGGTGAGGACTGTCTGGCGGCGCTTGCCGAACGCCAGTTCGACGTGGTGCTGCTCGACATCTGGTTGCCGGGGATCGACGGGCTTGAGGTGCTGGAGCGGGTCAGGGGGCTGGAGAATCATCCCGAGATCATCATGATCTCCGGACACGGCAACATCGAGACCGCGGTGAAGGCCACTAAGCTCGGCGCTTACGACTTTCTGGAGAAACCGCTCTCGGTGGATAAAACCCTGATCGTGGTGAAGAACGCCGCGGAGGCGCGTAAGCTGCGCTCGGAAAACGTCGATCTCAAACGCGAGGCGTTTTCACCGAGCGAGATCGTCGGCGAGAGCATCCCGCTGAAGGCCCTGCGCCAGCAGATCGGCCTGATGGCCCCGACCAATGGGCGGGTGCTGATTTACGGCGAGTCGGGAACCGGCAAAGAGCTGGTCGCGCGGGCGATTCACGCGCAGAGCCTGCGGCATCGCGAGATGTTTGTGGAAGTCAACTGCGCGGCGATCCCCGAGGACATGATCGAAAGCGAATTGTTCGGCCATTGCAAAGGGGCGTTCCCCGGCGCCAGCACCGACAAGGCAGGCAAGTTTCAGAAAGCCGATGGCGGCACGCTGTTTCTCGACGAAGTCGGCGACATGAGCCTGAAGACCCAGAGCAAGGTGCTGCGCACGCTGGACGAGGGCCGCTTCGTCCCCGTGGGACGCGAGGAGGCGGTGAAGGTCGACGCGCGCGTCATAGCGGCTACCAACAAAGAACTGGAAGACGAAATCGGCAGGGGAAATTTTCGCGAAGATCTTTTCTACCGGCTGAACGTGATTCCGTTTTTTGTTTCGCCGCTGCGCGAGCGCAAGGAAGATATTCCGCTGCTGGCGCGACACTTTCTGCACGAGTTCTCCGCCGCCTACAGCCGCCGCGACAAAGAGATGAGCGACGACGCCATGGAGGTTCTGCTGCGCTATTCGTGGCCGGGCAACGTGCGCGAACTGCGCAACGTGGTGGAACGGGTCGTGATCATGAACCCCACGGCACACAAGATCGAACGCAAACACCTGCCGCCGCTGCTCTATCGCGAGGGGTCGCGCCGCAGCATGGGCGAGTTTTCCACGCTGCACCAGGCGCGCGCGGCCTATGAGCGCGATTACATTCTGAAGAAGCTGGACGAGAATCACGGCAACATCAGCCGCACGGCCGACGCGCTGGGACTCGAGCGAAGCCACATGTATCGCAAGATGAAGGCGCTGGGAATCGCGGTCAAGGAATAGCGCGGGAAACCACCCCACGTTAGCCAACAACGGGTGAACGTGGGGCACCTTCGGGTGTGGGGAAGAATCTACCTATGGAAGTTGCCAACCGGAACAAAGGTGAGAGAGGCTGCATACGCATGGCAGTGCAGCAAACTACCCCACGTTAGCCAACGACGGGCGAACGTGGGGCACCGTCGAACTTAAATCACTATCGAAATTGAATTCAGTGTGAGATTAGTTTCGGCTTGTTTCATAAACCGATGTTAGACGAAACGGCGAATCCCCTCAGGGGCTAAAGCCCATAATCTTGTGCGCTCTGGACGGCGCGGCTGACATGATCTCTTTTGAGACTGGAGCGATGCCTAACCCAAGACATATAAGCCGTAGCGAAGAGCTGTCAGGTAAGCCGCGCCCCTTCAAAGAATCCGCAGTAACGCAATTATGTGATTTACGGCACCACAACTTACTTTATGAAACAGGCTCTGCGATTTTTTCTTGCGCGTTTCAATCATCCCAGCGAGCAACCACCCCACCCTAGCCAACAGCGGGCTAGGATGGGGCACCCAAACTCGCCGGGGACATCGATCGTCATCGGCCTCGTGCTGCTTGGGTGCGGGTTCGCCTGGGCGCAACAGAACGCGCCGAATGTCCCAAATGCCCAGCCGGCCACGCCCAAGCTCCCGGTGCACAAGGAGGAGATGGTGGTGACCGGGACTTATCTGCCGGTCGCCGTCAGCGAGGTCGATCGCGATGTGGTTGTGCTGGACGTGCGCAACACGCGCGCGCTGTATCCGAGCCTGATCGATGTTCTGCGTCTGGATGCGGCGGTGGATTTGCAGGAGCGCGGGCCGAACGGGGTGCAGAGCGATCTGTCGATTCGCGGCGCCTCCTTCGGGCAAAGCCTGGTGCTGGTCGATGGGCTGCGGATGAACGATGCGCAGAGCGGCCATCACAACCTCGACTTGCCGATGCCGTTCCAGTCGATTGACCGGATAGAGGTGTTGCACGGCAGCGGGTCGACGATGTACGGGTCGGACGCGATCGGAGGCGTGGTGAACTTCATTACGGCGCCGCCGATTGCGACAGAGGTGCGGGCGGGCTCGGCGTTCGGGAATTTCGGCACGAACCAGCAGTTCGGAACGGCTTCCGTGGTGTTTAACCGATGGACGGAACAGGCGTCCTTTGGCCGCGATTTTTCGACAGGGTTCACGACGGACCGCGATTACCGCGCTTTGACCGGCAGCTCCGAGACCCACGTGGAAACCAGGCTGGGGGCGACTACGGTGCTGCTGGCCGGCGGCGACAAGCCCTTCGGCGCAAACCAGTTCTACGGAAATTTTCCCTCGTGGGAGCGCACCAAGACGTGGTTTGCCGGAGCTTCGCAGGAGCTGGGCTCGAACACCCTGGTGCAGTTCGGCTATCGACGACACACAGATTTATTCGAACTGTTCCGCGACGATCCGGCGGCCTACACGAACGATCACATAACCAATAGCTGGCAGGCGGCAATCCGGCGGCACAACAAGCTCGGCAAAAAGCTGAACGTGTTCTACGGCGCGGAGGCGTATCGCGACACCATCGACAGTAATAATTTTTCCCCGCTGGGCGAAGCGCCTGCTCTCGGCCATCATGAGCGCAACCGCGGCGGCATCTACGCCAATGTCGACTGGAGGCCGGTGCAGCGGCTTTCGCTGTCGGTGGGAGCGCGCGAAGAATATTACAGTGGGGGCCACGGCGTCTTTACGCCGACGATTGCGGGCGGGTATCGGCTCTCGGAGCGCCTGAAGCTGCGCGGTTCGGTGAGTCGCGCCTTTCGTCTGCCGACTTACACGGACCTGTACTACAACGACCCGGCCACGATTGGCAACGCTGGGCTGCAACCCGAAACCGCATGGAGCTACGATGGCGGCATCGAGTGGACCATTGCCCCCAGGCTGGCCGGCTCGGTGACGGTCTTCCGGCGCGACGAGAAAAACGATATCGACTACGTTCTGGTGCCGAACGATCCAACCGCGCTGGCCGCGCCTCTGAGCCTGGTTCCGCGCACTTGCACCTCACCGACATCGCCGGGGTGCATTTATCAGGCGCGCAATCTGAATGCGCTGAGCTTTACAGGGGTTGAGGTGGCGGTGCGCTGGCAGGTCTCTGGCGCCAACCAGGTTTCGATTGCCTACACCGCGCTAACCGGCGCGCAGCAGACGTTGAATGGGCTGTTGAGCCGCTACCTGTTCAACTATCCGGTGAACAACGCCTCCATGCAATGGCAGTCGCGGCTGCCGGGGAAAATTCAGTTGCACACGCGGGTGGGAGTCATCGAGCGCTATCACAACGATCCGTACGCGTTGTGGGATCTGGCCATCACCAAGCAGTTCCAGCACGTTCGTCCTTTCTTGCAGCTTTCGAATTTGGCCAACACGTCCTATCAGGAAATTGCAGGGGTTGCGATGCCGGGGCGCTCGATCCTCGGCGGGGTCGAGGTGCTGTTGAGCAGAAAAGTGCAGCCTAAAGCGGTTCCGCGGTAGGCAACAGCAGTCTCTTCGAGTCCCCACATTCGCCAACTGCGGGCGGATGTGGGGCACCTGCGTTCTTACGCCCGCTGCGCGGGCTGGGTTCACGCAAATCTGACGTTTACCCCAGGCTTACGCCTGGGGCTACCGTCTTTTGCCCGCTGCGCGGGCTGGGTTGCGTAGATTCCACACAGGCAGATGTGGGCCACCAGCGACGAGAGTGTTGCTGTACGAAGAAACTACCCCACGTTAGCCAAATGCAGGCGAACGTGGGGCACCAAGCCACCACAATGATCTAGAAAGAAACTACCCCACCCTAGCCAACTGCTGGCTAGAATGGGGCACCCGCCGAAAAGCAGATCCTTCGCTGCGCTCAGGATGACACTCATTTCTGCGGGCGGATGTGGGCCACCAGACCCATCGGCGACGACAACCCAAGAAACTACCCCACGTTAGCCAAAGACGGGCAAACGTGGGGCGCCAACACTGTTTGCAAGGTAATCCGGGCTGAAGCGACGCGCTATTCCGGCGGGTTTGGATCGCGGGTGGCGAGAGACTGCAACTGCTTGCGCCAGTCGAGTTCGTCGACGAACTGGCGCGACTCGCGCCAACGGCTGCGAACCTTGATGAAGAGTTCGAGGAAGACTTTCTTGCCGAGCAGGCGTTCGATGGCGTGGCGGGCGCGCGTTCCAATCTCCTTCAGCATGGCGCCTTGCTTTCCGATGACAATGGCCTTCTGTCCATCGCGCTCGACGTAGATGACGGCTGCGATCTTCACCAGCCTGTCGCTCTCTTCGAACTGCTCGATAATGACGCTGCTGGCGTAGGGCACTTCCTGTTGGGTCAGCACGAGCACCTGTTCGCGAATCAGCTCGGCGGCGACAAAGCGTTCGGGCTGGTCCGTGACCTGGTCCGGCGGGAAGTACTGCGGGCCCTCGGGCAGATTGGCAACCACCTTATTCAGCAGGAGTTCAAGCCCATCCTTCTTGGTGGCGGAGATCGGGATCACCTCGGCGAAGCTGTGCAGAGCGGAGTAGTGCTCGATGATGGGCAGCAGATTGCCCTTATCGAAAAGATCGATCTTGTTGAGCAGCAGGAAAGTTTTGAGCTTGCTTCGTTTGACCAAGTCAAGAGCGAACTGTTCGCCAGCACCGAACTTCTGCGCTGCGTCGACGATGAGCAGCAACAGATCGCAGCCCTCGACCGCGTCGTAGACCTCCTGCATCATGCGCTTGTTGAGCGCGTCGACAGGCTTATGGATGCCTGGCGTGTCGACAAAGATGATCTGCCCGGCGGGACGGCGGCCGGCGCGTTTGACGTTCACGATGCCGCAAATGCGGTTGCGCGTGGTTTGCGGTTTGTGGGTGACAATGGCGAGCTTCTCGCCCACCAGCGCGTTCAGCAGCGTTGACTTGCCCGCATTGGGGCGTCCGACAATGGAAACGAATCCGGATCGCATCTGCTGACGATCTTACTACTTGATCGGGAAGAACGCAGGGGGGAGTCGCGGGCGAGCGACGAGATGCGTTGTTATACGAAGAAACTACCCCACGTTAGCCAAACGCGGGCGAACGTGGGGCACCAAGTTTGTGCTTTGAGACGCGAAAAAGGCAGATCCTTCGCTGCGCTCAGGATGACACCCATTTCTGCGGCAGATGTGGGGCACCAATCGGAACCTGGGGCACCTGCATGACAGATCAAATACATAGATTCTTCGCTCGCTACGCTCGCTCAGAATGACACTTCAAAGGGTTGTGTGAACTTCCGGGACACCGCTTCAGGTTGTTGCCGCCCGCAGACGGGCCTCCTCGACCAGTTGGTAGACCTCATCGCCGGTACAAACTTCGTAATAGGCGTGATCGGTCCAGCTACGCAGTGAAAAATCGCGCGCGTCAATCACCGGCACGGCGGCCTCGCGAATAACGATTGGCTGAAAGACATCGGCGGTGACAGGCACGAGCCCGCTGTAGAGGCGGACGAGACGTTCTCCCCAGATGTCCGGAAAAGGAATATCGAATTCCTGCAGCGAGATCTCCTGCCGGAGGCGCTGAAAGGCGCGCTGCTCAAGTTGAATGCCGCCGACGTTGTACTGAAAAAGAAAGTCGTCGGGAACGCCGCCGGTGTCGGCATCGGCCAGCAACTGGAAGAGGAAGATGCTGAAGGGAAGTTTTTGTCCCTGGAGGCGCCTGCAGGCGCTGTGGTTGCAGGATGAAAGACGGTCGGCGCGATTGATCGCGTCGGAAATCATAATCCGCGATTCCCCATCGAGAAGGTACATCGGCGCGGAGTCCTGGTGGGTGATGCCGATTCCCAGCTCGAGCGCGGGAAGCTGCAATGAACTGGATTCCTCATAAAAGGCGCGCACGATGCTGATCATCTCGCGGGCGAGAACACAAGCACGCGCAACCGGGAAGCAGGCGGGTCCGTCACGCTCTTCAATGCCGAGAATGATGGCGTCGCCTTCAATAAATATTTTGCTTGCGCCGTATTTCGCGAGCAGCTTGTTAACCGGGTCATAAAATCCCAGGCTGAAGTAGGAGGCGGGATTCTGCCCGCGCTCCACCAGGGTGCGGGTGAGGAGGGTGGAATCGCGAACGTCGGCCTTGAGCACCACGTGGGAGATGACGCGAAGGTCACCCGGCTTTTGTTCTTCCGGCAACAGAAACTCGTAGAGCCTGGAGTTGGCTTCCGAAAGCTGGCGCATGCGATCGGTGCTGATCAGGTTGACCTGGTCCATTCCGGCATTGAGCGCCTCCAGCCTGCGGATGTCACGGTTGTAGCGCAGCAGATCGACCAGGAAGCGCCCGGCGATCTTGGCCTGCTCGGCTGTGCCCAAGTTGGCGAGGCGTTTTACGGCGGCTTGAAAATTTGCCGGCGAAATCTTCCCGTGCGTCGCCAGCAGTGCCTCCACGCGCTCGCGTTCGGGCCGGGAGATGAGAGCAATCTTCAATTGCTGTGGATTGATCAGGGATGAGTATTCGGAGAGCAGCGGCACGATCTCGTAGCCGGCGAGGACATAGTCCATAATGCCGGCGTCCTCAAGTATGTCGAGCCAGGCCGACAGCAGGGCGCGTTGCGAGCTTCCTTTTTCGGTGTCTTCGTCCGGCACTCCGCCGGCGACCAGCTCCTGGCCGTTCTCGGGGACATTCAGCAAATCGTCTATTTCATCGTCGGGCAGGGTGTTGCCGAGGGGCAGAACACTGCGGAAATAGCCCTGCATCAAGTCCCGGAGCACGGGAAGGCGATCGGGATCCTTCTCGTAGTTGCCGAGCATGAAGTAGTGCGAGGCCTTGATGAAGTCGTCGCGCCCGTCCTCGGAAAAAATCAAGCGGTTCAGGAACAACTCATAGGCGGCGCTTTCGGCGTCTCCGAAAATCGAGCGGCGCATGTGGCCGACTGTTTCCTTCTCGATTTCGCGCAGCGTTTCGTACAGGTCCTCGCCACACTTGCGGAGCACGGCGCGCTTGTTGAGCTGAAAGCGCGCAAAGGAATCGCGCAACTGAAGAAGATGGCTGCTATTGCCAGGGCTTTCCAGCGCCCGCAACTTGGAGCGGCATTGCTCCTGAGCGCTGGTATATTGCGAGGTCAGCGCATCGCGGAGGAACTTGACCAGGGCGAGGCGAAGCAGCAGGTCGATACTGAGATTGCCGCGCTGGCGCGCCAGGTTGAGCCCGGTGCATTGCAACTCGGCGGTTCTGCGCTTGAACTCGCCGGCGATGTCCGAAGGCTTTTGTGGATTGGCAATGCCGCCAACAAAGTCGTTTGCTACAAGCCGCGCAGTTTGACCAAGCCGCGCGGCGTCTCTCAAAGGAGCGTTCGGCGAGAGCGCGACCCGGCGAAGCGGATTCGAATCCCCCGGCGTAAGCAGATCCTGGATGGCGCCGTGAAAAGCAACGAGCAGCGAAGTATGGCTGCGAACCAGCTCCACATACTTGGAACTGAAAAAAACATCGTGCCGGAGATTATCGATGCCGATTGCCAGATCGCGCAGTTGAATAGCGGGCCGGTAGCCGCTCAAGTGCATCTGGCGAGCATGCTCGGCAAGCGTAGCGCGATGAAAAAACGAAAACGGAGACATTGTCAGAAATCTGCACTTGCACCAGTTCAGGTGCTGTCGAAGCTTATACCATGGCGAGCCCGGCTGCCGAAACTATTATGCTGCCGTTCCGGGGGATCACGGGCGGTTCTGACGGTCCAAAAGTTCATTGGCCTGTTGAGATCACGAACTTCTAGAGCGGCTCGCGAGCGGGTATATCCGGGGACCTCGAATCGGGCTGACGTGTGGCACCATCGCTCTCGCTCGTTCTAACGCCCGCTACGCGGGCTGGGTTCACGCAAATCTGACGTTTACCCCAGGCTTGCGCCGTGGGGCTACCGTCTTTTGCCCGCTGCGCGGGCTGGGTTGCGTGATTCCACACGGGCGAACGTAGGGCACCACGCGGCTCAGCAGATGACGCCGCTCCCGGCGTCTAAAAACCACCCCACGTTAGCCCAATCACCCCAGCGAGCGGTGCTCGCCGGGGACCCCGACCCGGGCGAACGTGGGGCACCAGCTAAGGATGACAGCACGGAAGTGTCATTCTGGGCGACCGAAGGGGAGCAAAGAATCCGATCTTGTTTTCAAGACCCGCAACTGCGGGTCAGTTCCTGGAGCTTCAACCAGGGCGAAACTCGGCGACCTGCTCACTGCTCTTGAACAGCGGCTGCGCGGCTGCGTCATGGTCGATATACCTGGCATAAATCTCTTCGACTTCGGCCTTCGACCAACCCACGATGGAAGCGGCTATCTTGCCGTCGCTGGTGATTTCGAAAACCGTAGGAACGTTGGTCAAGCCATAAGCGGCCGAAACCGCGTAGCCGTGCTCGTTATCGCGGGCGGTGCGGAGGGCAACGCCATAGGTACGCATGAAACGAACCGTGTTTTCCTCATCATCCTGCGAAATGGCGACGACAGAAACACGCTTGTCCTTGAGCGCCTGGGCAAGCCGGTCGAAATAAGGCAGGGAGTACTGGCAGACGGGGCAGCTAATCTTGAAAAAAACCAGTACGGCGGAGCCCCTTGCCAGCGTCTGCTGGAGCGAAAACTCGCCGCCGCCAATCAGCGGCAGTTTGAAGTCGGGGGCCGAGGCACCGGGTACAAGTGCGGACATTGCTCTCTCCAAAAGTATAGTTGCACGATAGCACGGGTTCAGAACGTTTCCAGGTTAGCCGAATGCTGCCTGCCCTTCGCAAGCCCCACATTAGCCAACTGCGGGCAAATGTGGGCCACCTCCCGCCGGTTCGGAACTATCCCAGGCAGCGTAAGGATGGGGCATCCGGCTCGCGGTGAAATCAGAATCCCACATCCGAACAATCACCCCAGCGAGGAGGGCTCGCCGGGGACCCCGAACTGCCAAACTACTCCACCCTACGCAAAAGCAGCGTAAGGATGGGGCACCCGGCATCCGGTGAAATCAGAATCCCACATCTGCTAACCGCGGCAGATGTGGGGCACCGTCGGACCCGATGGGAGATTTAGGCGACTAACCCGAACTGCACGGCGCGGAACCTGGGGCACCCAGCATGACAGTAAGAATCCTGGAGCGGCGCGGGAGCGGGACAGTCTCATGGGATGCTTCGCTCCCCACCCCAGCAACGGCAAAAACGGCCGTCGCCGGGGACCCCGGCTCCGCTCAGCATGACAGCATGGCGCGGCTAAAGTCGCGCCCCCCAACGGCCCGTATGATTTCTAAAGCAGTTAGATGAGCCGGGCACGGCGAAGGACTTTGCGGGCGAGTCCGGTCAGTGGCAATTGGGGAATGCGCTGGAGCGCCACCCAGCGTCCGCCGCCGGGCTTGCCGGCAGCATCAAAGACGGCAATATCATAGTCCGTGACGGTGATGGAGTGCTTCAGTCTGAACAGCGGCTCGCGTCTGGAGGGCGGAAGCGGCAGGCGCGGAAGCTCCCACATTCCGGGCATCACCTTTGCCCGCGAGTCCCGGCGAACGAGATAGACGGAACGACGGCGTTGCGCGAGCAGATACGCTTCATCCTTATGGCGCTTTCGTTGTGGCCGAGGGGAGCCGGCGCGCGCGAATTCGCGTTTCCCGCGCGGGCTTTCCGCCCCAGCAACGGCAACCGCAGCGGGCGACGACTTGCACCAACGCTTCAGCGGACATTGGCCGCATTGGGGCGCGCGCGGCAGGCAGACGGTGGCGCCCAGCTCCATCATTGCCTGATTCCAATCGCCCGGACGGCTGCGCTCTAATAGCGATTCGGCGAGCGCCCAGTAATCGACTGCCTGAACGTTGGCGGCCAGCAAACGCGCGATTACGCGCTCGACATTGCCGTCGACGACCGCGACCGGCACGCCGAAGGCGATGCTGGCCACGGCCGCGCTGGTATAGCGGCCAATGCCGGGCAGGGCGCGGAGTTCCGGCACCGTCCGCGGCAGGCGGCCGCCATGGCGACCCACGATTTGTTGCGCGGCGCGGTGCAGCGAGCGGGCGCGCCGGTAATATCCCAGCCCGCTCCAGGCGGCTAAAACGCTCTCCAGCGGCGCAGCGGCAAGCTTGCGGACGGTGGGAAAGCGAGTCAGAAAAGCGCGGTAATGCTCGAGGACGGCGGCAACGCGGGTCTGTTGCAGCATGATCTCCGACAGCCAGATGCGGTATGGGTCGGCGGAGCGGCGCCATGGCAGATCGCGCCGGTTGGAGTCATACCAACGCAGCAGGCTTTCATGTCCCACATCTGCTGACTGCGGCAGATGTGGGGCACCTTCGGTCATTACTAACCTGACGAGGGCATGACGCATGGGCGGATGCACAAGTATATCGCCGCTCGCGACCCGCACTATCCAGGGGACATCGGCAACGCACGAGAGTACACTGTACTCGCGTCAGCACCGACATGAACTATCGCGGCAGCTTTCATCGTGGGGGCAGCTTCCCCATGAAGAAAGAGCCGGGAGTTTTTGAGACGGACATCCTGGGTCGTTGCCGGGATTGACGCGTATTCACGCCGCAGATTTATCGGCAACCACGATTGCCCTTACCCCCAAGTGCGCGGTCCAAGCAGGTTGCGGAGGACGAGAAGCATGTCCATTGAGGTCAGCATCATCATGCCCTGCCTCAACGAGGCCGAGACCATCGGCACGTGCATTCTTAAGGCACAAAGCTGGTTGCAGCGTTCCGGCGTGAGTGGAGAAATTATTGTTGGCGACAACGGCTCGACGGACGGATCACAGGAGATTGCGCGCAAACTTGGGGCCAGGGTTGTCGACATACCACAGCGCGGTTATGGAATCGCGTTGCATGAGGCGAGCCTGGCTGCCCGCGGCAGCTTCTGCATCATGGGCGACTCCGACGACAGTTACGACTTCTCGGATCTGGATATGTTCCTCATCAAGCTGCGGCAGGGGTATGACCTGGTAATGGGCAACCGTTTTCTGGGGGGAGTGAAGCCCGGCGCCATGCCGTGGAAGAATCGGTACATCGGCAATCCGGTTCTTTCGGCAATTGGAAGATTCCTGTTCAAGGCGCCCGCGAGAGATTTTCACTGTGGCCTGCGGGGCTACTCGAAAGAGGCGCTGCAAAAGATGGATCTGCGCACCACCGGCATGGAATACGCCTCAGAAATGGTGATCAAGGCGACTCTGCTGGGACAAAAAATCGCCGAGGTGCCGACGACCCTGAGCCCGGATGGACGCACGCGTCCGCCACACCTTCGGCCGTATCGCGATGGCTGGAGGCATCTGCGCTTCATGCTGATCTTCAGCCCGAACTGGCTGTTTCTCTATCCAGGTTTGATCTTGATGGCCGTTGGTCTGCTGGCAGGGGGAGTGCTGCTGGGCCAGCCCATCCGTCTGCACGGACTGAGGTTCAGTGTCGACACTCTGATCTATTGCAGTGCGATGGTGGCGACCGGTTTCCAGGCGGTTTTGTTCGCCATTCTTTCCCGTTCCTTTGCCGTGCAGGAGGGACTTTATCCCAGGAAGAAGACCGCCCTTTTCATCCCCACCCTGATAAGCCTGGAGAAATGGCTCATCGCAGGAGCCGCGGCCTTCATCGCCGGCATGTTTCTGGCGTTTTATGCCCTGCACATCTGGCAGCAGGCCGGCTTTGGCGAATTGCAGACGGAGATCATCGCGCGTATCGTCGTCACCTCTTCGCTGGCAATCATGCTGGGGCTGGAAACGGTTTTCTCGGGTTTCTTCTTGAGCACTCTGCAATTCGGCGTTCGTCACTACCCCTCTTCAGCAACGGCGGAGGGTCTTGAGAGCGCGAGGATCGACCTGAATGGAAACATGGATGAAGCAGGCGGGGCGGCATACGCGCGAGGTGGAGGAGAATTGATGGAGGTATGTCCGCCTGCGGCAAAGTAAGCTGGCAGCGTTGGCGCCAGCGGCCAGCAAGGCCGTGACAGCGGGCGATTCGCCGATTCGAAGTTTGAGAGTTGCAGCTCCAGGAAACTACCCCACGTTAGCCCAGTCACCCCAGCGAGCTGAGCCTCGCCGGGGACCCCGACGATCACCCCAACAAACGCTAAAGACGGCGTTTGTCGGGGACCCCGACGCGGGCGAGGTGGGGCACTATCGCTCTCGCTTGTTCTGACGCCCGCTACGCGGGCTGGTTCACGCAAATCTGACGTTTACCCCAGGCTTGCGCCGTGGGGCTACCGTCTTTTGCCCGCTGCGCGGGCTGGGTTGCGTGAATTCCACGCGGACGAACGTGGAGCACCAAGCCGAAAGATTCATCAATAAAACCCAGAACGGCACGGAGTGGGACAGTGTCCTGGGATGCTTCGCTCCCCTACCCCAGCAACGGCAAAAGTAGCCGTCGCCGGGGATCCCGGCTCCGCTCAGCATGACAGCACAGAATCTGTTCTTCGCTACGCTCAGGATCACACTCACGAAGGTTTAATTATGCGAGATCGTTTTGGGGCGCTAACGGAGAACTACCCCACGTCAGCCCTCGGGCGGGACGTGGGGCACCCACCTGGGCCACCTGTGATCTTTCAAGAGGTTGTCCATTCGATCGGAACCAGAGAAGCTGATTGTGCTGAGCAATCCAGTTTCCGAGGAACAACCGAATGGACATCCACAAGAATGCCCGACTTACGCCTCTGGGTCGAGAGGCTCTAGCCCAAAAAGTTCTTTGCCGACACGGGACTTTGAACTCGGCTGCAGCCGAGTTCAAAGTCAGCGCCCGCACCGCCGCCAAATGGGCGTATCGTTATCAGGCCGAGGGGACGGCCGGCTGGACTGGCACGGGCACTGCGATCGCGGACTGGCGGTGGCCAATGCCATTTCCGCGCTGGTGGCGGGCGCCGAATGCGTTCACGGCTGCGCCATCGGCATCGGCGAACGCGTCGGCAATACGCAGATGGACCTGATGCTGGTGAACCTGAAACTGATGGGCGTTGAGCCGTGGGCTTCGCAGGATCTGACGGCCTTAAAAACGTACTGCGAGGCAGTGGCACGGGCGACCGAGATGCCGATTCCGCACAACTATCCGGTGGTTGGCAGAGACGCCTTTCGAACCGCCACCGGAGTGCATGCGTCGGCGGTCGTCAAGGCCTGGCGCAAGCAGGACGCGGAGCTGATGAATGCGGTGTACAGCGGCGTCCCCGCGCATTGTTTCGGGCTGGAGCAGATCATCGATGTCGGTCCCATGAGCGGCCGGTCGAACGTCATCTACTGGCTGGAGCGGCGGGGCATCGCCGCCGATGACGACCTTGTGGAAGCCATCCTGTCTAAGGCCAAGAACTCGCAGCGCTGCCTGAGCGAGAGCGAAATCCTGGAGACCATCGAGGGCCGGCGTCAGAGACGCGCCGCCTGACGCTTCGGGCCGCTACCTCTATGAGTGTTACGGCGCGGACTTGAGCACAGCCGAAGGACTACCTCACCCGAAGAAACTACCCCACGTTAGCCCAATCACCCCAGCGAGCTATGCTCGCCGGGGACCCCGAACGCCATGAGCTTATTGCTAGAGGCGGCACAGCCAGCCAGGCTGCAAGGATTGTCTCAAAAGAGTTCTTGGCGGGCGGAACGTGGGGCACCGTCGAACCCAACAGATCGGAGCCGATTGCAGCTTATTCGGAAACTGACCCGCTGTCCTGTCCCTTAAGTGTTACCGGACGCTGGCGGCTTTCGTGTACCATTCAGATTCTTCTTCTGACGCGCATGAATTTTCACGAGCAAATCGATCTTGTCAATGGATTCGGGGGATTCGGGCCGCGGCAGACGCGCAAGGAGGTGACGCGGCTGGCCGGGGTGAAGTGCGTCCACGACGCCTTCGGGTGGTTCGAGACGCACGAGCGCGAAATCGCCGACCGGCAACTCGAGGTCACGGCCATTCCCGCCCCGCCCTTCCGCGAGCGGCAGCGTTCCGAGTGGATGCTGAGCAAGTTCATCGAATGTGGTTTGCAGCAGGCGCACATGGACGCCGTCTGCAACGTCATCGGCTTGCTGCCGGGCACTGCGCAGGGGCCGTATGTGCTGATTTCGGCCCACGTCGATACCGTGTTCTCCGAAACTCAGTTGGAGGTGCGCCGCGATGGCGAGCGCCTGGTAGGTCCCGGAATCGCCGATAACGGCACGGGCCTGGTGGCGCTGCTGGCGATCGCCGCGGCCATGCAGGCGGCGGGAATCAGAACCCGTCTGCCGCTGTTGTTTCTGGCCAATGTGGGCGAGGAGGGCGAAGGCAACCTGCGTGGAATGCGGCACTTCTTCGAAGATCCGCAATGGCGCACGCAGATTAATTGCATGCTGGCCCTGGACGGCGCCGGCACGGACACGATCGTGACCGAGGCACTGGGCAGCCGCCGCTTCGAGGTTTCCATCAGCGGACCGGGCGGGCACTCCTGGAGCGACTTCGGCACCGCCAATCCCATCGTTTTGCTGGCGAGAGTGATCGAACGGCTCAGCCGGATTGCCCTGCCGGACAATCCCCGGACGACGGTGAACGTGGGCATCATCGAAGGCGGAACATCGGTGAACGCGATTCCGGAATCGGCGCTGATGCGGGTCGATCTGCGCTCCACCGATCCGGCCAGGATCACTGCCATCGAGGCACAACTTCAGGCCATCCTGAAAGAGGTCACGGATGGAGTGGGAAGCTCTTCCGGAGTGCAATCCCGAGTGCGCGTCATCGGTGATCGTCCGGCGGCCGAGCTCAGCGATGGAGCCTTCATCCTGGAAGCGTTGCGCGCCGTCGATTCGCAGTTAGGCATCAGGTCGCACGTGCATTGCGCCTCCACCGACGCCAATATTCCGCTGTCGCTTGGGGTGCAGGCTCTGGCGATCGGCGCGGGCGGCACGGGAGCCCGGGCGCACACGCTTCAGGAGTGGTTCATTGCCCGCGGACGCGCCGTCGCGCTCAAGCGCATTCTGCTGACCGTACTCACCCTTGCCGGCCTGGCGGAGTGAGGCTTCTGATTTCAGCATTCTTATTCTCCGCACGGTAGTGTCCTAATCTGCTGCCCACTGCTCGTCCGAATGGCAGCCGAATTGCTTATTGGCACTGTCCTAAAGTTGCGTTGGAGGCTGGTTATCACCCTGCTGCCGTTGACGCCGCGCTGTTATTCACTCAGGAGACGGTAGCGATGTTGGGACCGTGCTGAGCACGCACAAGGACTGCCATCGGCCCCGAGTTTACAGATCGCGTGTTGTTATGGCAGAGCATAAGCAAGTCTATTTGATTCATGAGTTTAAGCTGAGATAGCAGGAGAATCGGCAGTATTGCCAACAATTGTTCGATCCCCTGCATCTTTTTCCTTGTGATATCGTTTATTGAGGGTATTCTGCACTCAAATGGCTGAGACGAAAAAGAAGCTAACCCTGCTTGGAGCACACGTAGACGTTTCTGACGTGCCAATCGTAAAGGCACAAGAACATTTTAATCACTACGTACTGGAAGACGGGACAGTGCTCAAAGTTAAGAGTGTCGCTACGTCCATGATGCGGGTTGAGGGGCAATATCTTCCCGATGGGAATCCGATTTATATTGTTCTGACCAGCCCGGCCGTAAATGTGGAAAGTTCTCCCCTGAAAAAGGAATCAGAACAAGGGGAAGAGGCAAAGGTTAACTAATGTTCTGTCATCCCAACCAAGCACAACAAAACGTCCTCGGTGTCATGGCGGCGTTGGGATCGACCGCTGAAGCGCATTTCACTTCGGATTCCCCTATTTGTCCCCCAGTGTCGAAATACATTATCAATCTTGGTGAGATCAAATTCGATGGCACGACGTTCGAATTGAATGATCCTATTGGGGTGAGTCTCTATCAAGAAGATGATCTTTGGAATTGCGAATATGCGGCGTGCGGCATCCTCTCTGTGGGCAACACGATGGTTGAGGCAGTTCGCTCTTTCTCTGAGGATTTCCTTGTTCTATGGGATGAGATTGCTCAATGCTCAGACGATTCTCTGACCAAAGAAGCTCAGGCGGTAAAGCGTTGCCTTCTGTCTGTCGTTAAATCAGTCAAGACGAGGTAAAGGCGTTGCCACAGAAGGCGCGGGACGTAGAAGCAGCCTTAAAATCAAAGGGCTTCCAAGACAGCAAGAAAAAAGGAAGAGACCATACCTACTATTTTTTCCATTACAACGGGAAAAAGACCAACATCTTCACGAAAATCAGCCACGGAGAATCCGAGATACACGACAAGAATTGTTCGTCTATGGCTAAACAGATCAAGCTGGACAACACGCAGTTCAAAAATTTTGTGAATTGCCCGCTAACAGAGCAGGATTATCTGAAAATTCTTGTAGATTCCAAACACCTGGAAAAGCCGTCCAGTAGTTAATCGGACAGTCCTGAGTTGATCGCCGTGATTGTTCTTCGGTTTTCTGCAAATGAATTAAGCCAGTAACTTCCCACTCAAATTAGGACACTACCCTCCGCACGGTAACTGCTCTGGTCATTGAAGACGATTTAAGATGGCAGATTACGAGGCTCAGGCCTTCGATCTGAAATCTTCGAGTGGAAAGGCTTTCCCTGTCGCGCTCGCTGAAAGCTCACGTTCTGCTGGTGTTCATCACCTTCGTCTGGGGCTCGACGTTTGTGTTGGTGAAGAACGCCCTGCTCGAGGCCGCACCGCTGACCTTCAACGCGGTCCGATTCACGACGGCGGCTATTATTCTGGCGGTGATTTTCCGCAGGCATCTGGCGAACCTGAACCGCCAGACGCTGTTCGCCGGCATTAGGGTCGGGTTCTGCCTGTGCGCGGGCTACCAGTTCCAGAACCTGGGATTACGGCTCACCACGCCCTCGAAGTCGGCCTTTCTGACCGGCATCGCTGTCGTCCTGGTTCCGGTCTTCCTGGCTGTCTTTTGGCGGCGAAGGGTGAATGGCTGGACGCTGGCGGGAGTGGCGGCGGCTTTTTTCGGGTTATATCTACTGGCGGTTCCCGGCGGGGGTGGGGGCCTGGGCGGAATCAACCTGGGCGACCTGCTCACACTCGGCTGCGCCGTATCTTTCGCCTTTCAAATCATCGTTTTAGGGCGGGCCACACAGAAGCATGCGTTCGCCCAGATCGTAGTGGTAGAGATCGCCACCTGCGCCGTGGTGATGCTGGTTTCGGCGCCGCTGCTGGAGCCGGTTCGCATCGTGTGGTCGGCGACGGTGCTTTGGGCGCTTGGGATCACCTCGCTGGTTTCGACCTGCATCGGATTCGTGGTGCAGGGTTGGGCGCAACAGTTCACGCCACCGACGCACACGGCTTTGATTTTTTCGGTTGAACCGGTTTTTGCCTGGGTGACGTCGTATGTGCTGCTCGGCGAGCGGCTCGGGCTGAGGGCGGCCAGCGGAGCCGGCTTGATCCTCGCCGGCGTGCTGATCAGCGAACTGCTCGGGCAGGTGCGGCAGCCGGAGGCAGAACTGGTGAATGAGGTCCGGTAAGATGCAGACGCGGCGGCATCGGGCTACAATTCTTTTGGTAACGAACGTGCCTATGTGCGCGTCTAAACAGAGGGAGCACTCTCCGGCGAGGTACCCGATCGCGCCAAGGATCAAGTCTGGAGAATAATCTGCCAATAGGCACGGGAACTATAATGCTTGCGCTGTCATGAGCCGGGCTGAAGACAAGTGTGCATCGATCCGCTGAACGGAGGCGGCTTTCGCAAAGATGAAAACTAATCGTTATGCTTCGACACTGGTGATCCTGGTTACGCTGGCTTTGGGGATACTTATCGGCACGGTTGTCGCCACAGGCGTAAAGGGCAAGACCGTCGATTCGACCGACGCCAGCCCACTACAGGTCACCAACATCAATCCACAGGCGTTGTCGAACGCTTTCACCCAGGTGGCAAAGCAGATCGAGCCCGCCGTGGTCAACATCAGCACTGAATCGACGGTCAAGAACCCACACCGCCGCTTCCGCCGCGGCGTGCCGCCAGGCGATGACAATCAGGACAACGGACAGAGCGGCGAGGAGAATCCTTTCCAGGACTTCTTTGACCGCTTCTTTGGCGGACAGAATCCCAATACTCCGCCCGAGGGGATGCGTCAGCGTTCGCTGGGTTCGGGCGTGATTGTCGATCCGCATGGCTACATCGTCACCAACTTCCACGTGGTCGACAAGGCCGACCGCATTCGCGTCAACCTGATGGGCGATCCGCCGTCGGTGAGCTACAACGCCAAGGTCATCGGGACCGACCGTGAAACCGATCTCGCGGTCCTCAAGATCGATGTCGGCCGTAGCCTGCCGGCAGCAAAATTCGGGAGCTCCCAGCAGTCGCAGGTTGGCGAATGGGTACTTGCCGTCGGCAGTCCGTTCGGCTTGAACCAGACGGTAACGGCGGGCATCATCTCCGCCATCGGCCGCAACAATATCGTGCCGCAGCGGCAGTTCCAATCGTTCATACAGACCGATGCCGCCATCAACCCCGGCAACTCGGGGGGGCCGCTGGTGAACATGGCCGGGCAGGTGATTGGCATCAACACCGCCATTTACACGGAATCTTCGGGTTACCAGGGCGTAGGCTTCGCCATGCCTTCCGATACGGTGGTCAAGGTCTACAAGGATTTGGTCGGATCGGAGCACAAGGTAGTTCGCGGTTCCATTGGCGTCATGTTCAACGCCATGCCTGACCCGGCGGTTGCCCGCGTCTATGGCGTCAACGGCGGCGTTACCATCAGCGACGTCGAACCCAGAGGTCCGGCGGGTCAAGCCGGTCTGCAGTCCGGGGATACGATCATCGCCGTCGAAGGCCAGCCGGTGAAGACGGGCGACGATCTGGTGAACGACATCTCGAACCGCAAACCTGGAGCCAAAGTGCGCCTGACAGTCGTCCGCGGCGGCAGCAAGCAGGATTTTACGGTAACCATCGCCGATCGCGAAAAGCTGTTTGGACGGCAACTCGGCCTGACCGAAGACCAGGGTGAAGCCGAGCAGCCAAAGGAAAGCAAACTCGGCGTGAGCGTGCGCACAATCCCGCCGGAAATCGCTCAACGCATGAATCTGCCGAAGGGCGAAGGAGTTATGGTTCAGGAGGTTAAGCCGGGAGGCTTTGCCGACAGCATCAACCTGAGCCGGGGCGACGTGATTTTGCAGATTAATCGCCAGCCGATCACCGATGAAAAGAGCTTCGACAAGGTGCAGTCGACGTTGAAGTCCGGCCAGGATGTGGTGTTCCTGGTTCGTCCGAATGGACAGGGTCGGAACGGCTCCAATGTCTTTGTGGCTGGTACTCTACCGTAACCTGCGGTCACTCATCTTGCGACTGGTACCGAAGCATCTAATATGGCATGATGTTCGGTACCGGCCGCGGATGTACGCCGGAAGGCTCCGACATCCTAGTTATGCTATGACCCGCTCCTGGTTTTGGCCAACCGAGAGTGGGTGTTGTCGTTACCCCAACAAATGCCAAGCGTTTGCCGGGGACCTCTATACGATTTTTTGTCGCTGAGGTGTTATTTGCGTTCGGATGCATCTTTTTCATGGGCGGCCTTTGTTTTAGCGGTTTGCTCGATTCTTTTCTTGGCGAGCGCCGCCGCCGCCGAGGCCAGCCGTGAGAGCGGCGCGCCACAGTTTTCGGGACATCCCGGACGCCAGCATAACCACACTTCCGTCGAGCTTGCAAAAGTGCGCCACGCGGCTAGCTCCGCCAAGAGCCACGTGCGCACCGCCGCCGCAAAAGGCAAACGCGCTGCACGCGGGGTCCATGGACAACAGGTCATCAGCTCCGAGCGGGCTGGGCAAATTCAGTCCGCGCTCATTCGTGAGCATCGTCTCGATGGCGAAGCAACCGGCGTTTGGGACCAGCGCACAAAAGATGCGATGATCCGCTATCAGGCGGAAAACGGCTGGCAAACTAAGATCACCCCTGATTCGCGCGCTCTTATCAAACTCGGCCTCGGCCCCCGGCACGAAGGATTGCTGAACCCAGACAGCGCGGCGCTCGCTTCCCCACATGAGCTCGGCGCGGAACGGGAAATCCCCGGCGGACACTAGAGGGCCGCGCATCAACGACATCAGACGGCCCCTGAATTCAACAGCTACCGGCTAGCGTGTTCGCTGCCACCGTGCGATTCGCCACCGCCGCCGTGAGAGCCGCCACCACGCGCCACTGTGGCATGTGAGGCACCATGAGACGCGCCACCACGTGCTGCCGCGGCATGGGAGCGAGAGGCATTACCGTGGGGTCCGCTACTGCGGCTAGCGCGTACTGCCGATGGGCGACGTGCACCGGCGTATCCACGTCCACCGGCGTTTCCACGGCCACCGACGTACCTACCTCCTCTACTACCGCTGAAGCGATGATCGCCCCAGCCGTGGCTATAGCCCCAGTTCGACCATGGGCCTATGCCCAGGAAGATGCCGTTATAGAAATAGCCCGGCCCATAAAAGCCACTGGGCGCGCAGGCGTACGGTGAATAGCTGTAGTAGCCGTAGGAACAGACGGGCGGATTTATGCTGATGACAACTTCTGCGCTAACCTTTGGCGCCAAGACCAAGACAGCGAGCAAGGTTGTTGTGCCAGCCAGAAGTAGACTGCGCATTGCGAACTTGTGAGCCCATAGAGCCACGCTCTTGACTTGCAACATTGTGTTATTCCCCCGGAATTTCCGCTTTCGATCGGAAGCTATACGATCTCGAGTATCAGCTCATGGCTCATAGATAGCTGGTCAACATTGACCGTCGTCCGCAGGATTCGTATTTCCACAGTAAGTGCGTCTCGGCACGCTCATCCGTAAGAGTTCGAGATTTGCAATGGGAAAGGGCCGCTTGCGCGGCCCTTTTTGAGTTTGCTTTCCGCACCTAACTGGCCGTGGAAAACAGGTTTCAGGTGCCTGTAGAGCAATTCCATAGTCGGTATACCCCTGTATATCACCGCCGGGCTGGATGTCACCCCGGCAAACGCTAAAGGCAGCGCTTGCCGGGGACCCCGATACGTCCGGCTCCTTGGCGGGGTATACCTACCGCGAATCTGGTCAATTCGCGGTCACCGTCAAGGAGGTGGAGTGCTGAATGGCGCCCGCCGATGCGTTTACCGTGATGGTATAGCTGCTGCCGCTCACCGCAGGGGAGGTTTGCGCGGCGGAGGTGGTCGTGGCGGACTTGCCGGCGCCAGAACCGCCGCCGCAGCCGATGCTCACCGCACCGAGTGCGAGGACGAGCAACAGCACTACCCAGAAGGCGGTCTTCTTTTTCGCTTTGCCGCCAACGGCCAGTGATCCGGCGGCGAGGGCGAAGAAGGGCAGGGTGAACGCAAACAGCGGCTTGGTTTGGCGTGCCGGAGTCGACGAAGCGGCGGACGTGGGCATGTTGATCGTCAAGGTGACGCTCGCCATCCCGCTGGACGGCGTTACCGTTTGAGGCGAAAACGAGCAGGTGGCGCCGGCCGGCAAGCCGGAGCAGCTCAGGGTTACCGCGCTGTTAAAGCCGTTTTCCGGGGTGATGGCGATTTGCGAACTGCCAGTCCCGGACGAGCTGAGAGTGACGTTCTGGGCGGGTGCGGTCAGCGTAAAGTCCGGCGATCCGTTGCCGGCGGAGCCGCCACCGCTGGCGGTAGGCACGAAGAAGTCGGCCATGTCGGCGGCAGTGGCAATCGCGCCCGGGAACCCCGTGCTGCTCAGACCCAGCGCCTCGAAGATGGTCCGTCCCAGGTTCTGGTGCTGATAGAGAATGGTCGATTGGTATCCGGGCTTCACGTTGGGGCCGACCAGCACCACGGATATATGTCCGCCGCCATGGGTAGAGTCGCTGGTTGCCGCCTCGTCAAAGGCGATGATCAGCAAGCCATCTCCGCCCGGCTGGAAGGCTGGGCTGGCGAGCAGGGGCGCGAGGTTGGTCTGCAGAAAGGCGTCTGCCTGTGCCGGGGTGCCGTCGTGCGCATCGTGCAATCCGTCGGGAACGATGTAAGTCAAGTTGGGCAAGTTGTTGGCGGCCAGGTCGGTGGCGAACTGCGTGAAAGGCACGAGATTGGCCGCCTCGCCGGTGCTGTTTCTTACGTCGGAGAAGTAGGCAAACGGGTTGTGGCGAATGTAGTACGTTCCGTTGCTGCCGCTAGCGGCAATGTTGCCGCCCGTGTAACCCACGGAAGGAAGCGACTGGGCATAAGATTTCCAGGTTTTGCCGGCTGTCATCATGTGACGGACGATATTGTCCGCGCTGACCGTCGCGGTGAACGAGTCATTATCATTGGCGGGGTTAGTGCCGGTGGTGATCATGAAGTAGTTGTCGATCGAGGGATGGTAGTTGCCGTAATAGTTGGCCGCCAGACCATACTGCGTCGCCAGGCTGTTCAAGTAGTGCCAAACCGAGCCGCTTCCGATTACGCTGCTGGCGCTCTCGTTCTCTTCCATAACCAAAACCACATGATTGCTTGCTGGGACCTGCGCAAAAGTTGCGGTAACCAACAAGACAACGGCTGCCAGCGTCGCGAAGGTCGTTAGTTTTTTCACTGCCACATCTCCGGGAGTGGAAACTCCAATGTCCGGAGACTACGAGCGCGCGGCGGGTGAGAGAATGAGGCGCTGTTAGTATTCGCGCGGCTGAACTTACCTAGTTTTTCAGCCGCGAAATACCTAGTTAATTCCTAAGGTGCTGCCCGTTTAACGCGAAGCCGCTAAGGCTAAGCGGTTTGCGGGCAAGCAGAGTTTCCGCCTTGAAAATAAACGACCAGAGATGATGCTGATGTAAAAAGCCCGGGGCAGAGTTCCGCAATGCTCGACTAAGGTGCTTGGTGGAATCGAGGTTCCGACGCTGCTTAAATGCGGCTACACAGCCGCAATCGAATAGGCTCTTTTGCTGAGGAGCAGAAAACAACCCCACGTTAGCCTCCCTAATCCGTCGATAAGCTAACGAACAGGCGGGGGCAAGGGTGGTTTTGGAAACTCAGTTGATTCTAGCCGACCAATGCGGCCCCAGCGGAGGTGGTAAACCTCGACTGAAGCCACGTC